>CACSIN010000026.1 GCA_902705835.1 BD1-7 clade bacterium | reverse complement strand
GCACAGTAACGTAGAACATTTTACTGTATATGCAAACAGTTATTTTGATGACCACTTCCAAGCTTGCTTGGCAGATTTAACAGTTAAGTCTATTGAACCCATCACTATATTTCCTTGTCCGGTATGAATTCAACAACCGACCAACAAAAACCCTCAAAACCAATAAATATCAAACACCTACAAAGAACGTTAGTGACCGCTAGCAGAAATAATATAGTGATAGCGTCAACATACTCCAAAAAAGATGGATCTTTAACTAAATCCATATAATTCAATAAACTAAACGCCCCACATCCACATATCTAAACAGTATTTCTCAACCCACGCAGAATGCTGTACATTTATACAGCAAAATAACACAATAACTAGCACCAACCAATGAGGAATAAACATGGATGATGTTCCTATAGTTGTCGATCCGGATTCAAGTCGGCTCATTCCGCAAATACGTACTTTAATACGCGCACAAAACAAAGCCTGGGCAACTGAACAAACCTACATAACATGGATACTCAGATTTATCCGATTCCACCAATACAAACACCCTTCAGAGATGGGGAACGCAGAAATAGAATCGTATCTCAATTGGCTTGGTAATCGATGCCATGTTTCTCCGAACACGCAGGCCACAGCATTGAACGCGATCATGTTTTTATTCAAGCAATTTCTCAAGCGGGAGATCGAAGATCTTCAATTCTCGCGGGCACGTTCAAAAACAAAAATACCGGTAGTATTCAGCGAATCCGAGGCCAAAAAGGTAATTCGAGAATTAAACGGCGATTACAAGTTAATGAGCCAATTAATGTATGGATGTGGCTTTAGGATATCTGAATGTATACGCCTTAGAATTAAGGACATTGATTTTGAGATGAATCAAATCTATATCCACGATGGCAAGGGAAGTAAAGATCGCAACACAATGCTGCCCGAATCGATCGAGCCCTTTCTTAAAGATCAGATCGAAACAGTTCGCCGCTTACATCGCCAAGATCTTGAAGATTGTTTAGGTGAAGTTTATATGCCTCATGCACTAGCCCGCAAATATCCAAAGGGGGCAACTGCATTAAAATGGCAATACTTGTTTCCGTCAGTAAACCGCTCCGCCGATCCACGCGATGGCAAAATAAAACGGCACCACGTACACCAAAACACCGTTCAAAAGGCCGTCAAGCGGGCCATTAACGCTACTGATATCAACAAGCGCGCAAGCTGCCACACATTTAGGCACTCGTTCGCAACGCGATTGTTAGAACGGGGGCATGATATCCGTACGATACAGCAACTGCTTGGTCATAGTAGTGTCGAAACCACCGAAATCTATACACACGTCGTTAAGCGCGGAGGTCTTGGCGTTATTAGCCCTATTGATTATTAATTTCGCTACAAAGCGAAAAAGACTACGTAACTACTGAGCCAGCTAAACCGAGTTTAGAATGATGCAGACATAAAAAAGCCCGGTGTTTCCGGGCTTTTTGTTGCTCGCAACAAGTGCGTTCAACGATAGTAGGCGCTTGTGGAGACTTAGAAAGTCTCGCCAGCCGCCGCTTTATCTTTCAGCAACTGAGGCACTGCAAACACGTCACCGTAGGTGTCAGCAAGGTACTGAGCACGCTCAGCAAACGCTTTAACACCGTATGCGTTAATGTGCTGGAATACACCACCAGTTTGCGCAGGGTAACCGATACCCATGATAGAACCGATGTTGCCGTCAGCCGGGTTGAATACAACGCCGTCTTCCATTGCACGTACAGCTTCTAACGCTTGTGAGAAAGTCAGACGATCTTGCACGTCTTCGAAAGGAATCTCTTTGTAGCCTTCAGGCGCAAAGTGTTCTTTCATTCCAGGCCAGATGTACTTCTTGCCACCTTCTGGATACTCGTAATAGCCAGCGCCGTGTGCTTTACCTTGACGATCGAAATCTTCGACCATTTTGGCAACCAATACAGCGGCAGGGTTATTTGCATTCACAGATTCGCCACGTGCTTCTTTGTCTGCTTTCAACTGCTGACCGTTTTTGTAAGCAGTCGCTTGTGAAATTTCATCAATCGCAGCCAGTGGGCCGACTGGAGAACCATTTTGCTTCGCTGCATTTTCGATGATAACCGGGTTGATACCTTCCAGTACCATTGCCGCGCCTTCTTCTACAGTTTTAGCGATAACACGCGTGGTGAAGAAACCTTCGCCGTCGTTAACAACGATTGGCTTCTTACCCAGCTTGATAGAAAGATCAAACGCTTTTGCCAAGGCTTCATCAGAAGTCTCGTCACCCTTGATGATTTCTACCAATGGCATCTTCTCTGCTGGAGAGAAGAAGTGCATACCAATGAAGTTAGCTTTGCGCGAAGAACCTTCTGCTAAGCCAGTGATTGGCAAAGAAGAGGTGTTCGTGGCAAATACTGAATCTGCACCGGTAACGGCTTCAGTTTCAGCAGTAACAGCCGCTTTGATCTTACGATCTTCGAATACCGCTTCAATAACGATGTCGCAATCAGCAAGGTCTGCAGCATCCGCTGTTGGCGTGATCAGGCTCAGCATTTCTGCAGCTTTCTCTTCGCTCAAACGGCCTTTGCTCTTCAGCTTCTCAGCAACGCCTTCACAGTAGGCTTTACCTTTGTCGGCGTTTTCTTGAGAGATGTCTTTCAAGACAACTTCGATACCCACTTTAGAAGCAGCGTATGCGATGCCTGCGCCCATTTGGCCAGCACCCAAAATACCCAACTTTTTGCAGTCAGTTTTTGGTACAGCGTCAAATGAAGGACGTGATGCGCCGTTTTCCAAATCATTCAACTGGAAGAAGAAGGTGCTGATCATGTTCTTCGCAACTTGTGAACGCATCAGGCTCAGGAAGTAACGCGCTTCGATCTTCTGAGCAGTCGCGAAATCAACACGGCCTACGTCAGAGATACAAGCGAAGATTGCTTTCGCGTGTGGGAAGTTACCCCAAGTGTTAACCATGACGTTAACTGGGCCAAAGTACAGCAAGCCTTGTAGACCTTGATCCATGTCTTTATCAGCCGGAGAACCGCCTGGGATGGTGTATCCTGGTGCGTCCCATGGTTGTACAGATTCTGGGTTAGCCAGAATCCATGCTTTGGCTTTCGCGTGCATGTCTTCAACGTCTGCAGCCAGCTCATCACAGTAGCCTGTTTCAACGGCTTTTTGGCCTTTGAACTGCTTACCTTGAGAAACGTAAGTCACAGCGTTAGTTAAGCCGTGCTTGCGAACCATACGTACAACACCGTCCGCACCAGGCATCAAGCCCAATTGTGCTTCTGGCAAACCCATTGGCGCGTCTTCTAACGCTACGCGATAGTGACAAGCAAGTGAGATTTCGTAGCCGCCACCCAAGCATGCGCCGTTGATACCAACAGCAACCGGCAAGCCCAAAGTTTCAAGTTTACGCAGTGGTGCTTTAGCAGCCATGATACCGTCAAAAACGCGAGTTGCTTCAGCTTGGTCCATTTCAACAGGCATTTCTAACAGCTTGCGAAGATCGCCGCCGCCAAAGAATGAATCTTTACCTGAACGAACGTAAACGCCTTTGATGTCGTCTTTTTGCGCTTCGATTTCATCAACAGCTTTAGTAATCGCTGCGATGAACTCATCACCCATGGTGTTAACTTTTTCGCCCGGCTGATCCATGATCAGTTCGATAATGCCGTCAGCGTCTTTTTCTAAACGGATATAACCCATTTTAAACTCCTCTATCTTCTGATGGCTACTTAAACTAGTTCAACAACAGTTGCGATACCGATACCGCCACCAGCGCACAGGGTTGCTACACCGCGCTTCAAACCACGACGCTCAAGTTCATCAACCAAAGCACCCAAGATCATGCCGCCAGTTGCGCCGATTGGGTGACCCATTGCGATCGCACCACCGTTAACATTGATTTTCTCATCAGGAACGCCCAGGATTTTCTGGAAACGCAAAACAACTGACGCGAACGCTTCGTTCAGCTCGAACAGATCGATATCATCAACAGTTAAACCCGCTTTTTTCAGTGCTTTTTCAGTCGCAGGAGCAGGACCAGTCAACATGATAGTTGGCTCAGTGCCGACCAAAGCGCTAGAAATGATTTTTGCACGTGGCTTCAGGCCAGCTTTTTTGCCGCCTTCTTCGTTACCGATAAGTACCAATGATGCACCATCAACAACGCCTGAAGAGTTACCTGGGGTATGAACGCAAGTGACGTTCTCAACCGCTGGGTACTTGAATTTCAGGAAGTCTCCGTGACCAAAATCGTTAAACATTTGGAAAGACGGGTTTAAGCCACCGAGTTTTTCAACGGTAGTACCTGGGCGAACCAGTTCGTCTTTGTCACAAACAACAACACCGTTCATGTCTTTCACAGGAACGATTGAATCTTTGAAATAGCCTTTTGCCCATGCTTCAGAAGCACGTGCTTGAGACATTGCTGCGTATGTATCGCAATCTTCACGAGAGAAACCATCCAGCTCAGCAATCAGATCAGCACCCAAGCCCTGGTTAATGCCGTAAGACTCCATTGATACCCATGGATCACCAGCTGCTGCACCGCCTGCACCGATACCTAGGCGAGACATAGATTCAACACCACCCGCTAGCACCAGATCTTCAAAACCAGCCATAACTTTAGCGGCAGCGATATTACAAGCTTCAAGACCGCCTGCGCAGTAACGATGCAGTTGAGCACCAGTCGTATCGTCCGCCCAATCAGCGTAAACCAAAGCAGTTTTGGCGATGTTCTGGCCTTGCTCGTTTACAGGCTCGCCGGTTGCCAAGATCATGTCTTCAACCAGAGATGTATCGAGGTTGTTACGCTCTTTCATAGCGTCCAGAAGATTAACAACCAGATCGATCGGTTTCACTTCGTACAGACCGCCGCCCGGTTTACCCTTGCCACGTGGCGTACGAATCGCATCAAAAATATATGCTTCTGCCATGAGATTTCCTACTTTGGATTAATTAGCTTATTCGGGAAGCAGCCTGAATGCGTGCTGCAGCACCTTGTTTCGTAACAAGAACCCCGCTTTTTCACAGCAGAGCAGAATATAGAATCGACCTAAAAGTGCAAGGCCAATATCGGCCAGATTGCTGTCATAACTGGTCATATGTAGTTTGTGGGTACAGGAAGCACCCACAGAGGGCATGAAAACAACAGGCGCTATAACTAACGAGTAGCCCGCAAGAATCAGGCCTCGCTGGCGACGCCAGTGTTGTTATCGTCACCGTCTTCAATCGCAAATTCGTTGGCGCGATACTGGCCTGGCGTAAAGCCCGTCCATTTTTTGAAGGATCGATGAAATGCGCTCGGATCCGTGAAACCCATTAAAGCGGCGACGGCACTCACTGATAGCTCGGGACGGCTGAGATACGCAATGGCCGCGTCTTTACGGCATTGATCCTTGAGCTTTTGATAGCTCACACCCTCCTTGCGCAAGTGTCGACGCAAGGTAGGCGGCGACATATTCAGCGCCTCCGCAACAACTTCAAAGCTTGGAAACCCTTGGCTCAAGTCATAACCCATCACACGGCGCACATTTGAGATGAGTTCGCTGGATTCTGCCTCTTGCGGCTCCACCATCATCTGATACGGGGCGGTGCGCAAAAAATCTTTCAAACTTGCTTCAGTCTGCGCGAGCGGAAATTCGAGATAGCGAATACTGAAATCAAAACCGTTCTGCGTCGCATCGAAATGAACAGGGGCACCGAACAGTCGCTGATAGCTATCGGCATTGGGTGGGCGTTCCGACACCAGCCGCACATCGCTGACATCAATGGACATACCAATCAGCCAACTAAAGAAACGATGCCAAAGCGCTAATCCATAAGCCTCACCGGCCTGCCCTTTTACAATATTGGTGAGTTTGTAATTGGGGTAAGAAACGGTGACGGTATTACCTTGCACCGTCATGGAGAGATGCAATTCAGGATCGTAAAATACTTCAATGAATTCATTCAAACGACGCACTGCTTTCTGCAGCGTTTCGCAATGAATAATCGCGTAACACATCATCTTGAACGCACCGGCACTCATGCCTTTGCCGGGTGGCATACCAAAACTATCATCCTGCAGCAGAGCCAAAATTTGTTGATAAATGCGGCTGTAGTGAATCGCAGAAATATGCTTTGGCGAGGCAATATCAAGCGGATTGAATTCAATACCTGCATTCACCAAAATCTGGCTGATATCGAAGTTCCGTTGCTCCGCCAGTTTTAACAGGGATTTAGCAAACCGGGTTGGCACATAGGTTGACGATGTTTCAGACGGCTTCATTGAATCCTGCGCTTCCTATTTGGAATGATGGTGTCTGGCCAGAGGGCACTACAAAGGGTTGAGCATGTCTGGCCAGAGCAAACACAAGCCATTGATAGCAAAATCGATCATTAACACCACAGCTGCTACTTTAGCCGCCATAACCACTTGAACAACCTAACAAAAAACTACATGCTTACTCAACGACTCGCTATCATAACAACAATTGAACCCGTGCTACAGGTGAAATATGACAGCCCCACAAGCGGATCAAACTTACGATATATTTTTCCGCGGTGAAGCCCTCGATGGATTCGCCGATACTGCAGTTAGAGCCAATTTCTGCAAACTGTTTAAAACAACGGATGAAAAAGCCAGTGCTTTTTTCTCTGGCAAAGTCGTTGCGCTGAAACGTAATATCGATAAGCCTACCGCGGCAAAACTACAAGCCACGTTGAAAAAAGCGGGCCTAAAGATCTACATCAAGGTTCATGCTGCCGCCGTTGTGACGGAGAAACCAGCGCCTCAACCGGCGGCATCAATAAAACCAACACCGTCAGCCTCGCCAGCAGCTGCAACCATTGAGCTTGCACCGGCAGGCACCGACGTGCTGAAACCTGATGAGCGCCCACATATAGATGCACTGGATGTCGACACATCGGCTATTCATTTGGCATCACAGTTTGATGTGCCTGCAGCTGAAGCAACACCGCCCCGCCCTGAAATCGATACTAGCGCCCTATCAACCGCTGCCCCCGGCGCTGATCTGCTCGAAGGCCACCATGCCCCCGCTCCGCCACCTGCACCCGATACTCAGCACATTCAGCTCGACGACTCCGGCGCACCGCTCAATATCGATCATATTGACATTCCATTACCGGAGCCAGACACCAGTATGTTGACACTGGCCGAACCCGGCGCAGACCTTGAACCCCTGAAGCCATCGAAAGCGCCACCACCACCGGCAACTGATCATATTAAATTGGATGATCAGGCTTAACAGGTAGACCGGGGAACCGGCCAACGTAAATGCTTCAAGGGCTTAGTTGAGTTTTGAGCTGAGTTTTGTGTTTTGCATCCCAACGCAACCACCCTCACCCCTATCGAGACGTTATCCCGCCAATGGCTGAGCTAACGGGATCTCTACCCGCACACACAACCCTGGGCGCTCTGCCTGCGAATGATAATGCCGACTGTCACTGAGAATGACATCGCCGTTATGTCGATTGGCTACCGCCTTCACCAAACTTAGGCCCAAGCCATTGCCCGGCTGCACACTTCGACTGGCCTCTACTCGGTAAAAACGTTGGAAAACCTTGCTGTATTTGTTGGCGCTGATCCCAGGCCCGTTATCAGCAACAACAACTTGTGCAAACATGCCATCAGATTCCAACTGAACGTGAATTTTTCCGCCTTCGGGTGTGTATTTGATGGCGTTATCAATGACATTCACAAACATTTGAAACAGCAAATCTTTATCGCCATTGATAGTTGCGAGTGTGTCCATACGCGAGGACATATCGATATCTTTATCAAAGGCCAATGGTTCGTAGAGCTCAACCACATCCATCAGCAATTCACTTAATTCTAACGAGGCAAACGCTGACTGTTGCTTGCCACTTTCGATCTGTGCAATCCGCAACAAGGCAGAAAACGTCGCTAGCAAACTGTCGGCCTCAGCAAGCATCTCTTGCACCATTTCGCGATTGTGCGGCGCAGAGCGTGATTCGAGTGTTGATAGTTTATTGCGCAGGCGCGTAAGGGGGGTGCGCAAATCATGCGCGATATTATCAGATACCTGACGCACATCATTCATGGAGTTTTCGATACGCTCGAACATTACATTCAGGTGCTTCGCTAGCATCTGAAAATCATCAGCGGGCTCCTGTACGGGTATTCGCTCACTCAAGTCACCGGCCATAATCGTGCGAATGGTTTGGTTAATCGATTCAATACGAGCAAGACTCATAAAGGAAATTATCGATGCACCGATCAATCCCAATACCGTCATGATGACCATACTCCAGAACAGGGTTGCGCCAACCAAACGAATATTTTGGCGCACATCATCCGAAACCCTTGCCACCATCAGCTTACGACCATCGGCAACGAGACGCTTACGGGCAACGAAGTTAAACGCCTGCATTTTCCCGGTCCAATCCGGGAATCGCATTTCAAAACTCAGCCAGCCGTCACTCCAGGTTGTATAATCGGGCCACCGCGTGAGATCACCAGCGACTTTGTGGTTATCTTTATCCACCAGTATGTAGGCGAATCGCACAAACTTGGTATTAGCTTGCCGCTCAGCTTCAAGACGCTCAACGGCGGCAACACCACCTTGGCGGTATTCGCTTTGCAGCAGATCTAGTTCGTTTTCGAGGGAGTTATTGACGTCAGTAAAATAATCGAAAGAATAGAAAACATAGAATGATGCTAGCAGCACAAACACGGCCACACTCAGGCTCGCTACATAGCCCATCATGAATCGGAAAGTGTAGCGAGCAAAAATACGGTTACGCATCATCGGCATTCAGCAAAGCATCAATTATGAAAGGGGTAGCAACGGGCCAATTAGGCCGCATTCAACATATAGCCCGCACCACGAATGGTACTGAGCATAGGTTTATCGAAATCTTTATCGATTTTTTGGCGTAAACGGCTGACATGCACGTCAATGACGTTCGTTTGTGGGTCAAAATGATATTCCCAGACGTTTTCCAACAGCATCGTACGGGTAACAACCTGACCTGCATGCTTCATCAAGTATTCCAACAACCGAAATTCTCGCGGTTGCAGATTGAGCGCCTGGCCTTCGCGCGTGACTTTTTGTGTCAGTAAATCGAGCTCCAGCTCACCCACTTTTAAACGCGTGGTAGCGATCGCATCTTTACGACGCAATAATACCTCGATGCGGGCTAGCAGCTCCTCCATCGCAAACGGTTTGACCAAATAATCGTCGCCGCCCGCCTTCAGGCCGTCAACGCGATCGTCGACATCCCCGAGTGCACTTAAAAACAGCACGGGCACACGATTCCCCTTGGCACGCACTGTTTCAACAATATTGATGCCATCGTAGCCCGGCAGCATACGATCAACAATAAGCAGATCGTAATGACGATCAATTGCCATCGACTTGCCCGTATCACCATCACGCGCGACTTCAACTGCATATTCCTGATTCTGCAATCCGTCACTGATAAATTCAGAGACTTGCAGATCATCTTCAATCAACAGGATTTTCACCAGATCTTGCATACATGGATTCCGTAGCCGATTTATTGTTTTGATCCAAGGCGGGAGTGCCCGTCTCTCCGCATTTAGCCGCCATGCGGAACGGGCAAGGCAACCACTATAATCAATAACCTTTCGATCGCTGATTACAATATTGTTAAACATACACATTTGGGGTCTTTTAGCAAAGCCCCGCGCGAGCTATACTCGCCGCCGTTCAGCGAGGCAACATCAAAGACGAGTTAAGAATGCAAGAACCCCAAGTTATCGGAACCCCAAGCCTGCTGCGTCGACTGGCAGCGATGTTTTACGACGCATTTCTTGTGACCGCTGTGTTATTGGCAACCACAGCGATTGTGCTCGGCCTTGAAATGGCCAATAGCTCTGGCACCCATGTTCACGGCGAACGCGCCATGCAAGGTATTTGGCAGTGGATTAGTTTTCTCACAAACCTGACGGTTATGAGCCTGTTCTTTACCTACTTGTGGGTTAAAAACGGCCAAACGCTCGGCATGCAGGCATGGCGCATTCGAATTGATAACACCGACAACAAACGCATCAGCTGGCGTCAAGCCTACATCCGATTTTTTGCAGCTTTTCTATCAGCGGGGTTTCTCGGCCTAGGCTATTTGTGGGTGCTCTTCAGTAAAGACAAACAAAGCTGGCATGATAAAGTCTCGGGCACCCAAACCGTTTTACTCAATAAACGCGAAAAATAGTACGGTCAAGCCCAACAGCGCGTTTGCGCGCCCGCCATCGCTAAATATGGGCACCGAAAAATATACCACCGGCGCTGGCATCAGCGCCGCCGTTTGCAAAAAACCTCACTAACACTCTGTTTGCCCCTCCCATCTAGCCTTTCAACCTCCCCTGCGCCCCATTGAATCGTATTTACACGACAAGCTCTCAACACAGGCTTCCAACGGGAACTTAACGTCACGTCTATCTATCACAGCTGATGAAAAGGAACATTCCATTGGCGGCGATCTAGCCCCGATTCATCTACCTCGGCAAGAGGATTTGCCCATGCCCCCGTTGCTCAATCGTCGTGATTTTCTATTAACTGCTGGTACAAGTGCAGCACTACTACCGATGCATCATATTTTTGCGGATACACTCGCCGAAGAGCTCACCGCACCGACGACACGACCTGATTGGGAACGTCTGAAACAGGCTTTTATTCTCGATCAAGATACAACCTACATGAACGTAGGAACCACTGGATCAATGCCTAAGCACGTACTCGCTGCATTCGGCCACGACAACCGCCTGATAGCTCGAAACCCCAGAGATCGACTCGGCAATACATCAGGTCGCCTTGAGTACGCACGAGGGCGATTAGCTTCGAGTTTTGGCTGCGGAGCCGATGAGATTGTTATTTCAGGAAACACCACTTACGGTCTCACTCTGACACTAAATGGCCTGACACTGGAAGCCGGTGACGTGATATTAACAACAGATCAAGAGCACCCCGGGTTATTGGCACCGTTGCAGCTATTGGCTGATCGCAAAGCCATCGAAGTGATTAAAGTACCCTTGCCGGCCGGAGAAAACCAAACACCTGACGACTATACCGAACGTTTCCGGCAAGCCATTCTTGCCTACGGTGAACGTGTAAAGCTCATCGCATTTTCCGCCCCTACTTTCACAACGGGTACGATGCTACCGATTCGATCGCTTGTTGACCTACTGGTCGATACTTATAACGAATACGGATGGCCGATACACAGCCTAGTCGACGGTGCCCATGCAACGGGTATGTTTGACCTCGACCTTAACGCGCTAGGCATCGACTTTTTTTGCGGAGCCGGTCATAAATGGCAATGTGGCCCGGGAGGAACGGGCATCTGGTATTTGCGCAATCAAGTAAGCGACAACAATCCGATTCCGCTACCGCGTTTCTACCCAACAGTCAGCGATTATTACCGTGAAGATCGAACCCCTCCAGCACCGAATGGCGAGCGTGGCGAATACGATATTGGGAATTTCCTCCAGCCTCACGGCAACCCTAACTACCCGGCTGCGATGGCATTAACGAATGTGTGTGATTTTTGGCGACAGATTGGCCGCGATAACATTGAGCGCTATGCGGTACATGGGCTTGGGCTACAGATGAAACAACGTATTACCGAGTATTGGGGCGATGAGAGCCTGTATTCGCCGAGCAAACACAGTACGCTGCTGTCGGCGCTAACTACATTCACGCCATTTACCCGTAATCGTGATGACAAAGACATCAGCGATCTTTTTGTATCAAAGCTCTATGACGACTACGGCTACATCGTGCGCAATACCGCGACGCCGATCACGCATCGAGGCGTGACGGAGACTGAGTATCCGATCCGGATATCGACACATCTGTTTCATGACGCCAAGGATGTACAGGGTGTATTTGATGCGATGAAAGATCTTTCAGAGCGCTTCGAGCACGGTGTCGTTGCCGAAACACCGACGCTGGTGAGCCACGAAAGCGACGGCTAAGCACAGCCGAAAATCGTGCCATCGCGCTACTCTAACGCACCCGGCGCAGCAGGATAAAACCGATTCCCATACACACAAACGCAGGGACGGCCATCGCCATCACCGGTGAAAAACCAAATACGATGCTTACTGGGCCCAATGCATTCTGGAGTGTTTTAACCAAAACACCCACCAGTACACCCCAGAATATACGATACCCCATTGTTACCTGGCGCAGAGGCCCAAAGACAAATGCAATACCAATTAACACCAAGCTCACCATGACCAACGGGTAAAACACCTTTTCCCAAAAGGCTAGCTGGTAAACAACGCTGTTGAGACTTTGGTCGTCAAGATAACTGATATACGTCCAGAGTTGCTGCATTTGTAGGTCGGTTGGCTTGGCTGCGGCAATACTTAACAATGCGGGCTGCAAATCGCTCTTCCACATCATTTGCTTTTGTTGATGGCTACCGATTTCGACGGGCAATCCGTCAACGTTTTTAAGATCAGTGATACGAACGTTTTTCAGCAACCATTGCCCATCTTCATAAGTAGCCTTATTGGCTCTCCGTATCATGGTTAGCGATTGATCATCATCAAACTCAAAAATATTCACACCATGCATTTCGCCATCCGGACGAACAAGCCTGACAAAAATAAAGCTATTGCCGTCTCGCACCCAAAACACTGAACGCAGATCGATTTGTTTTTGCCCCGCCCGGGCCGTAGCACGTACAGAGTTACCGTACTCTTCGGCCGCGGGTGCGACATACTCACCGATCGCCATCGTCATCAATAGAAACACAAGCGCTGGTTTCAAAGCTAGCCAGGTTAGGCGTAACGTGGATACCCCCGTTGCGCGTATAACAATCAGCTCGCTCGACCCAGCCAACGATCCCAAACCGACTAAACACCCGATCATAGCCGCTAATGGCATCAAGCTGTATAGCTGCAAGGGCGTTTCCATTAGGGTGTAAACAAAGACTTTACCAAAGGTATATGAACCCTTCATATTGTCTAAATCGCCAACCAAACGGAACACGAAATCCAACCCAACCACCGCAACAAGAACAACGAATGTTGCCGCAGCTACCGACCGACTGACGTAACGGCTGATAATCTTCATGCGCCTTTACCCCGATGAAACAGTCGATGACGTATTTCGGACATAAACAAAATGCCAAAACCGACGAGCAAAAATAGTAAATGCACCGGCCAGAGTCCTAAATCGGCTGGCATTTTTCCATCCTCAATCAGTGTTTTAACCCCTGTGGCGCTGACGAAATAAACAAAATACAGAATAATCCCGGGGAGCAACTTGAAATAACGCCCCCGCCGATGACTGGTTTCACTCATGGCGAAAGCGATCAGGGCGATTATAGGTACCATAAAGGGCAATCCGATACGCCATTGCAATGCAGCTTGCTCTTTGCGTTTTTTACTGCCAATTAAGTCGACAGTGCTCTTGGCATCAATATCGGATATGGCCAACGGCCCCTCTTCATCCTGCTGCTCTTCAACCAAATATCCAAAAATATCGTAACGTGTAACGGTTAGGTCATTAGTTTGAATGTCACCACTGATTTGTACGCCATCTTCAAGCTCAAGATAACGGTGCCCATCTTTATTGACGATGCGCCCCTCTTTAGCCTTCACCAATGAAATCTTATTAGGGCCGGATGATTTCAAACTCTGGGCGACGAATACGTCTGACAACAACGTTTTGTTATCGGTTACTTCACCGGCATACAGCACCACATCGCTGCCACCAAACTGCTTAAAGCTACCTGCGACAACAGTATTAAAGCTGCCTTGAGTCTCTGCCTCGGCTTTAACGTCGTAGTATTTTTCCATCCCCAGCGGAGATACATAAAGCGTCAATACAGCAACAAGCCCCATCACGATGACTGCCAACCCCTGGCTGTACATCATCAAACGCATCTTCGACAAGCCGCAAGCCTGCAGAACAATCATTTCACTTTCGACATACAAGCGCCCAAAGGCGAGCATCACACCAAGAAACAACGAGAGAGGCACAATCAGCTCTAAAAATCCTGGCAAGCGATACATCAGTACAGCGAAGACAATATCAGACGGCAGGCGACCGCTGGCTGCATCGGCCAGATAGCGAACGAATGTTGAGCTAACAAAAATAACAATTAGCAGTGTCGATACACCAACAAAGCTGCCCAACACTTCTTTGAATAAATAACGAAAAACACGCACTGACGCACAGACTCCGTTTTGTTATCGATATGTCGCGACGACCCAGCGACGATGCCATGCAAAAATGCCTACCCACACTGGCAAGCAAGCGCGCAGAGTATATAAGGGAACCTGCTAAAAATGTAGCTGCACGAATTTTTTAGCAGGCTTTTTTATTGGTATGTTTGCCGGCACACCTACTGATAGCCGCACAGTAATCACCAGCCACAGCATAAAAAGAAAAACCGGTTAGTGACAGTGTAAGCGATACACGCAATTGTTTGGGTTAAGCACTGTCAAAATACGTGGTTCTCAACGCCATAAATTATTAAACACCGGTTGCCCGCAGGTGCGATCGTTAGTCACAGTAGTTATAACTGCTGAACTAGGCTAAACTTCGGCGCTACAATTGATGGCGGCTGATAGCAGGCTTTGAGATCAACTGGGCACCACAACAATGCTCATTGGCACCCACTGCCTTAGCATGATACTAAGACATTTCTGCCGCAGATCAAAACCAAGCATTGCAGATTAACTCCCTGCTCAGATTGCTTGCACCAAGGTTGCAAACACAAACAACCTTGTTCAAATCAATATCGCCAATTACTCAGCCCGCGTTAACGGGCTCAGCGAATCAGCATAATACGATCGAATACCATCTTCGGAGACAATATGGACTTTATCATCAAACCACAGAACAGCTGGGCAAAGACCAATACCGATTGCCTGGTTATGCCCTTGTTTGACACGAGTAAAGCATCTGCACTTTTTGCGGCGGTTGATAAAGAAATGGGCGGTGTTTTAAGTCGCCTGAAAAAAACGAAAGAACTCTCTAACAAAGCTGGCAAAGTCACGACACTCTACGCGCCTGAATCCGCCAGCTTTAAAACACTCGTTACCGTGGGTTGCGGAAAGAAATCCGACATTAGCGCCTTCCGCAAAAATATGACCGCCGCCGTCAACGCAGTACGTGCGACCCAATCTCGCAATGCGACAGTTTTGCTTGATGCATTCGATACTGAAGATGCCGATGAAAATACCCTGATCAAACATGCCGCTAATTTATGGGCTATTGCTGATTACCGTTACGACGAAACGCTGTCTAAAAAAGCAGAAGCAACACGACTGAAGAAAGTCTATCTGACTTCAACATTGAGTGCCGCGAAGGCGAAAGCACTCGCTAGCCAAGGCAGCGCAATGGCAGAAGGCGCAAAAGTCGCCATGAACTTGGGGAATCTCCCCGGCAACATCTGCACCCCCAGCTACTTGGCAAATCAAGCAAAGTTACTTGCTGAAAATTACGACACAATCACCACTAAGATCCTTAACGAATCTGACATGAAGAAGCTTGGCATGGGGTCGCTTCTGAGCGTGACCGCGGGCACTGAAGAGCCCGCCAAGTTTATCATCATGGACTATCAGGGCGCCGCAAAAAAAACCAAGCCTACTGTACTCGTTGGGAAAGGCGTAACATTCGATAGCGGCGGCATCTCAATCAAGCCTGGCGCACGTATGGATGAAATGAAGTACGATATGTGTGGTGCAGCGAGTGTTTTCGGAACAATAAACGCCGTCGCTCAACTGGATCTGAAAATCAATCTTATTTGTGTTGTTGGCGCCGTCGAAAACATGCCATCGGGTAAAGCGACCAAACCTGGTGATGTCATCACTAGTATGTCTGGCAAAACCATTGAAGTGCTCAATACGGATGCTGAAGGCCGCTTGGTATTGTGTGACGCTTTGACTTATGTTGAACGTTATAAACCTAAAGCAGTTATCGATATCGCAACACTTACCGGTGCCTGCGTTGTCGCGCTGGGTCAACATGCTGCTGGCCTTTATGCTAATGACGAAAAGCTCTCTGCCGACCTGAAAACCGCCGGTGACGAAACCTACGATCGCGCATGGCCGATGCCACTGTGGGCAGAATATGACAAACAGCTCGACAGTAAATTTGCCGATATCGGCAACATTGGCGGCCCAGAAGCTGGCTCAGTTACTGCAGCGTGTTTTCTCTCGCGTTTTACCGGCGAATACCGCTGGGCGCACCTTGATATCGCTGGCGCAGCCTGGAAAAGCGGCGCAGCCAAAGGCGCAACCGGTCGCCCTGTAAGCCTACTGACTCAATACTTGATCAATAACGGCTAATGGCCATTTTTACCTGCCGACGAGCTAAGCGACAGCGATGACAAAGGTTGATTTCTATTTGGTTCCTGAAACTGATCTCACTGGGCGTTATCAATTCGCCTGTAAGCTGGTTCAGAAAACTTTTCGACTAGGGCATCGGATTTACATCCATTGCCCTGACGAACCCTCTGCCCGGCAACTAGACGAAGTGCTTTGGCGCTTCCAGACGCAAGCCTTTTTGCCCCATCAATTGATGGACGGCAACACCGCTGGCAACGCAGGCGATAGCGATGCGAATGATGACATCTGCATCGGCTGGCAATCACCGCCACAAGACCATCACGACTTACTCATCAACCTCACAGACCGTATTGAACCATTTTTTTCGCGGTTTCAGCGTGTTTCTGAAGTGCTTAACAGTGATGAGCAAGTCCTCGCGCTAGGTCGTGAAAACTTCAAAGCCTATCGGCACAAAAATTACCCGCTTAATTGGCATGACATGCGACGTTAGCAGGTAACCCGCAAGGTTCCCCTCAAGCGGCCCGACGTATATAATCGGCTGCTTGATAACACCAGCATTCTAACCGCACAAAAATCCGGCACACGTCGGCTTTTGCGGTTCCTGAGACCAACCACTAAGACATTTCTCTATGGATACCACTTATAGCCCCGGCAATATCGAATCCGACATCTACAAAGAATGGGAAGCCAAAGGCTATTTCCGTCCATCAGGTAGTGGTGACAGTTTTTGCGTGATGATTCCTCCGCCAAATGTCACCGGTAGCTTGCACATGGGACATGCATTCCAGCATACGATTCAGGATGCCCTCACCCGCTTGGCACGTATGCAAGGTAAAAATGCGCTTTGGCAGGTCGGCACAGATCACGCCGGTATAGCGACACAGATGGTGGTTGAACGTAAATTAGCCGTTGAAAATCAACCTACGCGCGTCGAGATGGGCCGCGATGCCTTTATTGAAAAAGTGTGGGATTGGAAAGAACAATCCGGTGGTACCATCACCGAGCAAATGCGCCGCCTTGGCAACTCCGTTGACTGGGAAAACGAACGTTTTACCATGGATGACGGATTCTACAGTGCCGTCCAAGAGGTTTTCGTTCGCCTATACGACGACAAACTGATTTATCGCGGAAAACGCCTGGTCAATTGGGATCCTAAATTCCACACCGCCATTTCAGATCTGGAAGTCGAAAACACCGACGAAAAAGGTTTCATGTGGGAGTTTAAATACCCACTGGCCGATGGCGCTAAAACCAACGACGGCAAAGATTACCTGGTTGTTGCCACGACTCGCCCAGAAACCATGCTGGGTGATTCCGGCGTTGCAGTACATCCGGATGATGAACGCTACAACAACCTGATAGGAAAATTTGTAGAACTACCACTAGTAGGCCGCCGTATTTTGATTGTGGGCGATACCCATGTTGACCCGGAATTCGGTACCGGCTGTGTAAAAACCACCCCGGCACATGATTTTAATGACTACGAAATTGGTAAACGTCACCAGCTACCGATGTTCAACATCTTCGATAAAGATGCTGCCGTATTGGCTGAAGCGGAAGCCTACAATTCAGACGGCAGCGAAAACACCGAACTGGATACACAACTACCCGAAGAATTTGCCGGTTTAGATCGCTATAAAGCACGTAAAGCGATCATTGCGAAACTGGACGAGCTCGGCCTGCTTGTAAGCGTCAACGACCATGCATTGAAAGTGCCTCGCGGCGATCGCTCTGGCTTGGTTATCGAACCCATGCTGACAGATCAGTGGTTTGTTGATGCCAAGACACTGGCAAAACCGGCTATTGAAGCGGTAGAAGGTGGCGATATTCAGTTTGTGCCGAAGCAATACGAAAATATGTATTTCTCCTGGATGCGTGACATTCAAGACTGGTGTATTTCTCGCCAACTCTGGTGGGGCCATCGAATTCCTGCGTGGTATGACGCTGAAGGCAATGTCTATGTCGGTGCCAGCGAAGCCGACGTCCGCGAAAAACACAATATCGCGAGCGACATCGAACTCAAGCAGGACGACGACGTTCTCGATACTTGGTTCAGTTCGGCATTATGGACATTCGGCACACTCGGCTGGCCTGAAATGACTGAGCGCCTAAAAACGTTCCACCCGACCGACGTGTTAGTGACCGGATTTGATATTATCTTCTTCTGGGTTGCACGCATGATCATGATGACCATGCACTTCATGAAAGACGAAGATGGCAAATCACAGGTACCGTTTAAAACGGTCTATGTTACCGGCCTTATTCGTGACGAAGCCGGCCAAAAAATGTCCAAATCAAAAGGCAATGTGTTGGATCCGCTGGATATGATCGACGGCATCGACCTTGAGACCCTGCTGACCAAACGTACCGGCAACATGATGCAGCCACAGCTTGCTGAAAAGATTGGCAAGCGCACGAAAAAAGAATTCCCTGACGGCATCGAAGAACACGGCACCGACGCCCTTCGCTTTACCCTGGCGGCATTAGCTTCTACCGGTCGCGACATTAACTGGGACATGAAACGCCTCGAAGGCTATCGTAATTTCTGCAACAAGATCTGGAATGCGACGCGCTATGTGCTGACCAACACAGAGGATCAGGATTGTGGTCAAACAGGCTCGGCGTACACATTATCGACAACTGACGAATGGATTCTCAGCCGGCTTCAGCAGTGTATTCAAGAAGTAACCGCTGCATTTGACTCCTATCGCTTTGATTTGGCCAGCCAAGCCATCTTCGATTTTGTCAAAAACGAGTATTGCGACTGGTATATCGAGCTGTCAAAACCGATTCTGTTTAATGATGAAGCAGACGCTGAACAGTTGATTGGCACCCGCAAAACCTTGGTCACTGTTCTTGAGACCATTCTACGTATTGCGCACCCGATTATGCCTTTTATCACTGAAAGCATCTGGCAGCGCGTAAAACCTCTGGCAGGCGTATCCGGTGATACTATCATGCTGCAAGCCTACCCAACCGCTAACGACGCGCTAATCAATTCTGAAGCAACTGCGACAGTTGAGTGGCTCAAAGGCGTTATCGTTGGCGTTCGTAACATCCGCGGCGAGTTGAACATCCCACCATCCAAAGCGCTGGATCTCTACCTGCTGGACGGCAACGACAGCGACAAAGCCAATCTGCAAGACAATACGCAGTATCTGCAGCGTTTAGCCAAATTAGAAAACATCACCTGGCTGAATACAGGCGACGAAGCACCCATGGCCGCAACCCAGTTGGTCGGTAACATGAAAGTGCTTGTGCCACTGGCAGGCAACATCGATACCGACAAAGAACTCGCCCGCCTCAACAAAGAGATTGAAAAAATCCTCAAGGATAAATCCCGCGTTGAAGGTAAGTTGTCGAATCAAAAATTTGTTGCGAATGCACCTGCAGATGTCGTTGAAAAAGAAAAAGCCAAGTTGGCCGGCTATGATGAAGCTGTCGAAAATCTTGAACAACAACGAGAAAAATTGTCCGCTCTGGCCTGATATTTCTGAGCTACACATACGGATAGCTTAAAAAGCCGGCAAGTGCTCTTGCCGGCTTTTTAATGCGTGCTTACTTCACAAATTACAGCACCGCGGCCGATGTGCATGAACCACAATACTCCATCGTGTCGAATACTCTAGCGAGGAAGAATATTAACAAACGACAAAACAAACACAACGAACCCATCTGGCCTGCTCCGCACACTTTCGAAAACCAGCGTAAAGCAACACCAAAATAACTGAGCGAAACACCTTGAACTAACCTACCATTATCGCTTTACTGACGCTCTACCTATGTCTGCCCAAATCAGTCATTAGCAAAAGGAATACCTCATGACAAAGCACATAAAAAAGCAGCTGCATACCTTTGGTTTTATGGCCTTGCTATTGGCAGGTACACAAGCGCTGGCGGATAAAGACGACATTCATATGTTTCCGGAAGCCGACAAAAATCAAGATCGTTTTGTCATTCGCGTACCTGAACAAGAAGATGAAAGCCTTTTCAAACTTGAGATTGTCGCCAGCAGATTACAAAAAGCCGACTGCAATCTTCGCGCACTGCGCGGGGAATTGGATCAAGAATCTGTCAAAGGATGGGGATACAGCTATTACGAACTGGAAGATGTAAAACCGGGGCCTTCAACGATGATGGCCTGCCCCCAACCCGCCAAAAAACGTTATGTCCCGATCGTTGGTAAGGAATTTACCTTACGCTACAACAGCCGCTTACCTTACGTCATTTATGTTCCCAAAGGCATTGATGTCAAATTCCGAATCTGGCGCACCACCTTGGATGCGGAATCTGCGAGTAAGATATAATCACGCGGGTGAAACAAGCCCATGATCACATCATTTAGGAGCGTAGGAGCGAAAATCAGAGGCCTCCTAATGTCATTTTAATCCAAGTACCTGGAGTTCTGATGCTAACTCCTCAGCAATAACACCAGCGACAGCTATTGATCCTTTATTAGTAAAGTGAATCACGTCATACATATATTCATCGGTGGACGGGATCTCTGTCGCTAAATCAATCAGAGTCACTCCTTCCTGACGAGCAACGCTACGTATTACCTCGTTCATTTCCATATATAACGCGTGATAGTCGCTAAATTTGGCCTTCAAGTGTATTTCCAATGCACGCACAAATTCAGGTGTTAACGTTGCGTCACTGAATCGGCTTGCCTGAGTCATCAACACTGGACGTACATCCTGCGCTCGAGAAACAGCAATGAAGGCCAACAAACTTTTGGAGAAAGACGCCAATATATCCTCTCTAGTATTGACATCCAATTTTGGTGGCTCGGCCTCACGCACATCATAGAAATCATCCAATCGCTGCGAATTGAGAACACTGACGATATTTGGAAACATGCTTTTGACGAAATCTTTAACAACTCGAATAAGCCATTCACTAGACATTGGATCAGGGCGCCCGACGATCAAAGAATGACTTCCTGACGCGTTCCAAAAATTCCCATAGTGAACGAGATGCGTCAAGTCATTAAAATTATGCATTAATATCACTATATCAGGCTCAAATCTCATCACCTTATTAACCAGTGCATTGAACGAATGCATCGAGTTATTTCCCGAGATACCGTGGTTCAATGCGTTTATCGCTAGCTCGCTATCCTCTGCCTCTAGGATTTTTCCCACCGCATATGGAAACCGTTTGTGAACGTCAACAACTGCACACTCAGTCGTAGAACCACCGAGAAACGCTATGGTAACATCTGGGTTATCATGAACAAACGAAGGGCTGATAAATCCATTACTATCAACTTCAAGACGCGTATATATCTCCTCCTTAAAAATAAAGTTATCCGGAGTCTTTGACATCTTCGACATGTGAATCGGGACACTTGTATTTGGCTTAAAAGCACGTAATCGAATGTACTCACGTGTTTTCGATATCGTACTCTCACCATTAGGATTCAAGAAACCGATGCATAAATCAACAATGCCTATAAGTGCCAGCAAGAAAAATACATTGATTAAAAGAATCGACACATATTTTACTAACGACGAATCTAATGATACTGTACGGATCATCCTAAACACCCCATATTTCAAGAACTTTTAACCCAACATAAAAACGCAAACGTGTAGCGTAATATAAAATACTATTTGCCTCACCAAATACAAAAGCACTAGTATGCCACGAACACTAAGGAAACAGTAAACACGGGATGCCGCTCATATCAATGTCGAAAAAAGAACGATTAAACCAGGCCTCAAAATTTGGCCTCCTAACGTCTACTATACTTCTTGTCGCATCTGTGTTTTTATTTAGTGCAGATAAGAACATCATTGCAGCATGCACACTGGCTGCTTTCATCTGCATGCTCTCGGTAACACGACTAAATCCCCGCTGGTTGATGCCCATAACACGATTATGGATTCGTTTTGGTGACTGTTTACATACATTTTTTTCACCAATAATACTTACCATCATTTATGCGGGAGTAATTACACCTGTGGGATTATTACGAAAAGTAACTACCAAAAACCCTATGTCTCTAAGACTGAATCATAAAGTAGATTCGTATTGGGAAACACCTGAAAAATCACAATCTTCAATGAAAGACCAGTTCTAAAGCACCTATGAATTTTCTATCTGAATTTTTTCAGTTTATGAAGGCACGAAAAAAATATTGGCTCGCGCCCGTATTTCTCGTGCTAATACTCGTCGGATCACTTTTAGTGGCCGCGCAAGGGTCTGTAGTCGCACCCTTTATTTATACGTTATTCTGAACCGATGAAAATCCTCGGTGTTTCGGCGTTCTATCATGACAGCGCTGCAGCGATTATCGACCAAGGTGTGATTATCGCCGCAGCACAAGAAGAACGTTTCAGCCGCGTTAAAAATGATTCCGAGTTTCCGAAAAATGCAATATTATTCTGCCTAAAGCGAGCCAGCTGCACCCTATCGGATATCGATGCCATTGTCTTCTATGACAAGCCATTCCTAAAATTTGAACGTCTTATCGAAACCTACGTGACCACAGCGCCAAAGGGCTTTCGTTCATTTTCAAAATCAATGCCTATATGGTTAAAGGAAAAATTGTTCCTAAAACGAACTATCGTCAGCGATTTAGTATCAATCGGAGCAGAACGATCAATCGTTGAAAAGCTATATTTCTCAGACCATCATACTAGCCACGCGGCAAGCGCATTTTATCCTTCAGGCTACAAAGAGGCTGTCATTTTGACGATGGACGGTGTCGGAGAATGGGCAACAACAACTGTCAGCATAGGTAAAGACAACAAAATTGAACGCGTCAAGGAAATCAGATTCCCCCATTCAATGGGCCTCCTATATTCCGCATTCACCTATTACACGGGATTTAAGGTTAACTCTGGCGAATACAAATTAATGGGATTAGCCCCTTACGGCAAACCTATTTTTACAGACGAAATAAAACAACACCTAGTCGACATTAAACCAGACGGCTCCTTTCGCTTAAACCTCTACTATTTCGACTATATGACTGGGCTAAAAATGGTCAACCGTCGATTCGAGCGCTTGTTCGGTCGCCCAGCAAGGAGAGAGCAGGATTCCTTAGAACAGTTTCATATGGATATCGCCTCATCGATTCAGCACGTACTCGAAGAAGTCGTTTTAAAAATAGGCCAATCAATCGCCGACGAATACAAGATCGGAAACCTTTGCCTAGCTGGTGGCGTCGCTCTAAATTGCGTCGCGAATGGAAAATTACAAGCTGCGAATATTTTCGACAATATTTGGGTTCAACCAGCCGCTGGAGATGCTGGCGGAGCGCTAGGTGCAGCCCTCGCGCTTTGGCATGACGAATTTGGCCAACCCAAATGCGATACGAAAGACTCTATGCAGGGTAGCTATCTTGGGCCCGATTACTCCCAAACAGAAATCATCGCTTGCCTTAAAAGGAATAACGCCTCATTCAAAGAAGCTAATGAGGAAGACCTACTCAATTATGTTGCACTCGCACTCGCAGAAAACAAAGTCGTCGGATGGTTTCAGGGGCGCTCTGAGTTTGGACCAAGAGCGCTTGGCAATCGATCGATACTTGCCAACCCACAATCAGAGGACATGCAGCAACAATTAAATCTCAAAGTAAAATTCAGGGAATCATTTAGACCTTTCGCCCCAGCGGTATTAGCGGAAGAAGCGCACGAGTGGTTTTCAGTCGATTCACCTGCACCCTATATGCAGTTTGTAAAACCTGTACACCAAAAAAAACAAAAAATCATCAAAAATGAATCTAAAGATTCTCTATTATTACGACTTTCTCAAATTCGCTCAGACATCCCAGCAGTCACTCATGTTGACTACTCAGCACGCGTACAAACCGTAGATGGCAATTACAATCCAAAATTCTATCAATTGATAAAAGTGTTTAAATCACTCACCGGCTGCCCAATATTGATCAACACCAGTTTCAATGTCCGCGGCGAGCCCATTGTTAACTCACCTGACGATGCCTACCACTGCTTTCTGAATACCAATATTGATTTACTTGTACTTGGTAATTGCCTGATTGAAAGTCGATAATCTAATTCATTTTTCAGCTGAATCCACGAAGTGGATCAGCATGATTGAGCATCCCAACTAAACTGCTAGTTCGTCAGATAGACGTCATACCGAATGGTTTTCGACGACATCTCAAGACTCGGTTTTTGATCAGCAAGATAAGGCGCTTGTTTGGGCCGCTTCACCACGACTCGCTTACCTGCAATAAGCAAGGCCTTCGCAAGCAGCTCTGGCTCTTGTGCAGAATCAATACCCACAATATCATGAAAATACTGCATTCCCTTCTTCACCTTCGCAGACTTACGTCGATCGGGGAACATCGGGTCGAGATAAACCACATCGAAGGATTCAGCGTGCAGCTCGGCAAAAAAATCGAGCGATGACTGACAGGCAGCCAGCCGCATTTTTTCAGAAATAATTGAGGATAGCGCGCCATCTTCACTAACTGACCCCGCCCGAAGGCCGGATTTAAGCAGAAGATGTACCACCGGATTCTGCTCAATCATGGTCACATGAGACCCGAGTGACGCCAGAACAAATGCATCACCACCCAACCCCGTAGTGGCATCGAGTATCGACGGACGAATGTCCTTTTTTAAACCACAGGCTCTGGCAATTTCCTGTTTGATACCGGCATTTTTGCGCCGAAATGAGGCCGCACCTGAATCAAAATTGCAGTTAACCGGCCCACCCAACTTTTTATCAGCAGGCACGACATGCAACAAATGATCATGTTGCGAAAGAACGTAGGTATAGCCCTTCAATAATGCATCTTTTTGATCGACAACACGCGGCAGCGACAGCTGTTCGATATCAGCGAGTAGATCATCGTCAACTATTTCAAAGGGGGCGACCCAAGCAAGTGATTGCATGTGATTTTCAGGCAACTTGTAGCGAATTCATGACCGTGAAGGCAATTTAGTAAAAAAACTAGGTAACCATGCACGTTCGTATGATTACTTGAGGAATTTAAGGCCGATAATTCCGTGACTCGCATGTCGAACTTCCATTTTCACGGGTTCAGCATTGATCGGGCCGGTATGGCTCTTGATAATGACATCAACGAGCGTGCCTACCGGAGGTGCAATATGATTCCCAAGCTTTACGGAAATACCACCGTCAGAAATATCATGCGCCTTCAGGTTTAACTCACCAAAACCTGGATGGCGTAAAATCACATTGGCGGCCAGTCCGGAACGCCTGTGCAGTCGATTATCGTGATTCAAAGTGCAATCCTGCTAAAATATCGCGTCACAAAATATTCATTCGAGGCTACACCAAATAACCCGCTTTGTACAACAGAGCTTGAGCCTCGCCTAGATACAATAAACTATTGTTAATACAATGCCTTACCCCTTACGTGATAAGACGCTATGTTGCCGGCTATGCGGCCGACAACAAGCTTGCAGAGAAACCGAGAATTTAAAGGCCGCACGACATGACCACCATTGCTTACGTACTCCGCAACCAGAACAATGAACTCCTCCACAAGAACAAGAGTGAATGGGTTAGCGCGGGAGAAAGTAAACAGACTTATTGCGAAAAGCACTACGACGAAGCCCTGAATACACTGATCGAAACCAATGCAAAAAACACCGACCTGCGCATCCGGGTCACGGAAGTAACACTGGATGAGAAACGTCTACCTAAACTGGGCGAGTTTAAAAATGATCCAGAAAAAGAAACAGATGACGAAACTGACAAACGCATCGACACACTACTAGACGACATCGAAGCTGGGCTTACTCACACAACCGAATCGGATACGAGCGAATAAATCAGTGACCGATGAGAAACCGTATCGCCGGCGCCGGGTTAATAGACCAAGACTGCCGGCGATACTGCATTGACGGGGTGTTATTAATTCCCCGAACAGGAAACCTTAAGGTCTTCCAACTGGCCAGTACAAATATCAAACATCCAACCGTGGAGATTAAGCTCACTTCCTGCTGCCCACGCTTCATTGACTATCGGGTGACTTTTGAGAAGCTTAATTTGATAGCGCACATTCATGCGCGCTAATTCAAACACACGCTCGGATTCGTCTTCAATGGTATCAAGCACTGCCTGATTCTCATCAGCAATTTGCACTATCGGCTTTAACCAGCCTTCAAGATAATCAGTACCAGCCCGATTCAGGGACGCGTTTATACCTCCGCAACCCGAATGCCCACATACGATGATGTGTTTAACCTTTAAGGCCGTCACCGCGAATTGCAGTACCGACATGGAGTTGTTGTCATCAACTTGAATTTGATTGGCGACATTCCGATGCACAAACAACTCACCCGGCTTAAGACCCAAAATGGATTCTGCAGGTACGCGGCTATCGGAACAGCCGATCCACAAATATTCAGGTGCCTGCGATTCACTCAATGTTTCAAAGTACGTTGGATCCTGACGTGCGATCGACTCGGACCAGCGCTTATTGAATTTAATCAAATCACTTAACATACGCTTGCATCTCCACTCATCAAGTTAAACTTCCAGCCAGTCAAATCCCTTATTCTGACACGCGTAAACAACGGTCGGAATGCGCGATTCAAAGCGCTGAAATGTGTTTTTAACGACGCTCAAACAATTGTTTTTTTCACTGATATGCGCAAGTACCAACCTGCTCGGTAGGATTGGTAAAGCATCCAAAAAGGCCACAGCTTGCTCGTTGCTTAAATGCCCCCAATCACTTTCAACACGGCGCTTCAATGACGGCGGATACGGCCCAGTACGCAACATCTGCACGTCATGATTTGCCTCCAAAACCAGCGCATCACAGCCGTCAAACATATGCTGAACGTGCCGTGAAATGCTGCCTAAATCGGTCACCACACCCAACTGCCTGCCTTGAGCCCTTAATAAAAACTGACATGGCTCATGAGCATCATGCGGCACGGTAACAGGGATGATTTCGATATCCTTGATTCGTAACGCAACATCCGGCACCAGATATTGTAGCTCTGGCGCACCTTTGATTTTATCAGAGCGCGCAGTTCCGTGAGTCAGATAGACAGGTATATTTAATTTTCGGGAAAGTGTACGAACACCCTTGATATGATCAGAGTGCTCATGGGTAACGAGAACTGCATCCAGCGATTGCGGATCAATATCAAATGCTTCAAGTTGAGCGATCGTATGTTTGTAGGTGAAACCACAATCAATCATGACGGTAGTATCTGCATATTTCACTAACGTTGCATTACCTTTACTACCACTACCTAGGCAACAAAAAAGCAGTTTATGCGGGTTTTCGGTATCAGCTATTTCAGGATTCACGGCGACCAATTCAGGATAGAACGTCATACTTGCTTTCAAGGTAACCACACCTCAACGGCATGGTTCCCGATCACTCAAAGTGCTACATAGCGCACTAAAGGCCCTTCTGAAGACAAAGGGCCAATTTCAAACTTAACTCATGTGTTTTTGCAGCAGCAAGATAACGTAATTGATTTCCTTACGCATCTCAAACGGAGAACGTTCGGTGTCCTCGCCCTCTTTAGGTGCAGGTAATTCAGCATTAACGATTTGCTTACCCTTGATAGAACGCATTGTGATCAAGTACTGATTGCCAGCATACGGTGCGTTTTTATCAAACCCATCCGCTGGCTCACCAAATAACTTACCCCAGAAGCCTGGCTTCTCATTTTCCGGCTTTACCGGATAATAAGTTACGTCCAATAGCGTCAAGTCCGGCGACTGCGCATTCATCATATCAATTTTGTAACCTGCAGAAGCCAGCGCATCACGAAGCGCAGCAAGACCACGCTTCTGGTCGATACTGAGCATCAATTGTTTCTGGCCGGTGCGATCCTGGAGTATTTCGAGCTTTTTATCCGTACTAATACCTTGAGCTGCGTACGAATAGGTTGGCTTATCAGCAAGGTCAGCGAAATACTGCGCCGCGGCACGGGTATATTCCTGTGCTTTGGTAAATGTTATTTCAGATAAGCCGTCCGGACCCGGCACAGCGGTTACCTGCAATTCTGAGGTATTGCGTTGAAACCCTTGATCAAGGTCGAATTCAAAAACATGCGCACCTTGATAGGCTCGAATAATACCTTTGGCGCCATTTTGAGACAGTACACTCAGCCCCTGCTGCGCAATAAACTCTTTTAGCCGGGGCCACACCTGACTCGGAGAGAATGCCGTTAAAACCCATTCTTTTGCGCCCAGGCGCTGAATCGAAACAGCAGCCCGGTTCGCGCCAACAGCCTGAGGCGCCATCGGCAAGTCGTAAACAAAATCAGTACCTGCGTAAGGGCTTAGTTCAGGCACTGGGTACAAATCAACCAGTGCTTCTGAGCTCAGATTTTCAGGGACTTTAATGCGAGAGGTTTCTTCGATAAAGCGGTAGTCGTATTTGCGATCACGCATCATTCCCTTTTCGTCGGTAGGCTCGTTGCCCCCGCACCCGGTGACCAGCAAAGTAGCCAGAGAGATTACCGATACGACACCACTTGTAGATTTCATCGCTTAAACCAATCCTGCCTTTTTAAGAGCCGCTTCTACGGCGGGCTGATGTTCTTCGCTAAGCCAAGTTAACGGCAGGCGAATTCCATTCGCAATACGATTCATGCGCCACAGAGCCCACTTCACTGGTATCGGATTTGCTTCAAGGAACAAATCATCATGCAATGCCAGCAGCGGCTCATTGAGCTTACGCGCTAACGCCATATCGCCTGCCAGCGCGGCCTTACAAACCGCAGACATAGTCTCGGGAGCAATGTTAGCTGTCACCGAGATATTACCCCGAGCACCTTCGGCCATAAGATCAAGGAAAGTTCCATCATCGCCAGACCAAACAACAAAGTCATCGGCACACCGAGCGAGGATTTCACGGGCACGCTGAGGCTCCCCGGTCGCTTCTTTAATACCGATAACGTTATTCAAATGTGAAATACGGATAGCGGTTTCTGGCAGCATGTCGCAAGCGGTGCGACCAGGAACGTTATATAGCATCTGAGGGATAGCAACCGCATCGTTAATGGCTTTGTGATGAAGGTAGAGACCTTCCTGAGTCGGCTTGTTGTAGTACGGAGTTACCAACAAGCAGGCATCGGCATTTAACTTTTTCGCTTCTTGCGTCCACTCTATCGCTTCCTGCGTGCTATTGGCACCGGTGCCAGCAATCACGGGAATACGTTTACCCACCTGATCAACAACACGCTTAATAACTTCAAGGTGCTCATTGACATTCAGTGTGGCCGATTCGCCGGTCGTTCCCATAGCAACAATGGCATCAGTGCCCTGCGCTAGGTGCCAGTCGACCAATTCGGCAAGCGATGACCAGTCTACCTGGCCCTCGGCAGTCATTGGTGTAACCAATGCAACGATACTGCCCTCAATCATGGACACAATCTCCAATGCAAAAAACGGCGATATTACCGATTAACGCTGGCCGCCTCAAGCGCGAGACAGTAAAGCGTTGAATTTTGCGGTATTTTCGGATAATTCCTGAGCAATTGTATGATGTCGAAAACAATCAGCAATGCTGCAGGAGGTTTGCACGACCAGCGGCGAATTCAGCCTCACTCACTTGAAGCTGAAGAATCCAAATCGTTTTTTATTCGGAATAAATAGCTTTTCTTTAACACGTAAGAGATCCAGTGGATATTCATCCTGATGCAGGTCGCGAACAATATAAACCAGAGGCAGCTTAGCGCGCTTTGATTTTTTGTCGAGTTGCTGTTTCTCCTGAGGCGCTAGCGCATCTTCCAACAAATCGACTGAATTCATGTTAGCTAACGGTGTTTTTTGTTTGTCCGTGACAACGACAATTCGAGGCCTCAACCGGCGCTCAGAATACTGCTCCACCACCACCGCAAGCTCGCCCGTGTTTAATTCGACGATACTGCCCGCAGGATATAAACCCAGCGCCTGTATAAATTCGACAACGATATCTTCCTGAAACAGCGTATTGCGTTTTTCATACAACAAGTTAACAGCAGACGATGGACTAATCGATGTACGAATATCTCTCGGATTTGTGAGTTCGTCGTAATACGTGGCTAGACCACCAATAATCGCCAGCAAGGGAATAGAGTCACCCTTTAGTTGGCGTGGATATCCAGACCCGTCATAACGTTCACGATGGGCGCCGATAATCGGAAAAATCTTGGGGTTAATGCCACTGATTTGACGGATAAGCTGCACGCTCATCGCCACGTGTTTTCGATAGATAACACGCTGTTCAGTATTCAGGCTGCGCTCATCTTTACTGATGATTTCATCGGGGAGTCGTGTCTTACCGATATCCTTCAGCAGCATTGCTTGGGTCAGTAATTCAAGATCTAGGCGTCGCAAACCGATATGACGCCCTAACAAGGCCGCCCAGACTGAGCATCGAATAGAATGATGATGCAGATAATCATCCGTCAAACGAACGCGTGTTAGCCATGCCATAACATCCGGGTTACGAATCACACTGCTGACGATATTCGAGGCAACATTACGCACCGGCTTTTCTTCAAAGGCCGATCCGCGACTGATCTGTTGGGTTATCGTTGTCAGCGCTTTATTGACATCGTCGCTGACTTGATTGGCGTTTTTGCTTTCTGCTTCAAAATTCACTGCTTCACGATACGTTCCGTGACGCACATCCATCGGTGTGAAAGCATATTTTGGCGGTGGCGCGGGTTTGCGCCCGATGTAATTATTCTTGGCATCAGCGGGGCTGCGGCCTTTTAATACGTCAACAAAAACGTGATCGCAATATTTTTCAAGCTGCAGGATTTCTTCATGATGCTTGATCATCAAGCCCTGGATCTTAAAAGGGGTCTCCAGCCAAGGCCTATCAAGCCGGCTCACATACATACCGATTTTAAGATCACCGATAGGTATTTTGTGCTCAACCACTTCCATACGTTTAGGTACCCAGTTCTCTGTGCCAGTTAAGAGCACCAGGATTTACCGGCGCGACAGTGGCAACAATGAGATTTATTATCGTTATTCGTTTTTATGAAAGGATAACTAATCTCTCATAAAGTCGCCTGATTTCAAAGCGTTATTGTTCTTCGTATTTGATGAATTGCTCATAATCAGGCGCAAAAGGTCAGTAACAGTTGATAATAGTCACCGGCTTGGGGGTCTGATACAATATCAAAATATTTTGATATAGATTTACCAAAGGACACTGCATGGCCGCCCAATCTGCCATTTTCGACACTCTGAAATCACTGCTCGACAAGCGCATCCTCATTATTGATGGTGCCATGGGCACCATGATTCAGCGCTACGACCTGCAGGATAAAGACTATCGCGGCGAGCGCTTCGAAGATTTTCCATCTGATTTAAAAGGCAACAACGACCTTCTGTCGCTAACACGCCCCGACATCATTAAAGATATTCACCGTGCCTACCTGAAAGCGGGCGCAGATGTAATCGAGACCAACTCGTTTAATGCCACCAAGATTGCGCAAGGCGACTACAACCTCGAATCAATCGCCTACGAATTGAATGTCGAATCAGCCAGGCTCGCTCGTGAAGCTGCGGACGAATACACTGCCCAAGATCCCAGCAAACCGCGCTTTGTAGCTGGTGTTGTTGGCCCTACTCCCAAAACTGCGTCTATCTCACCGGATGTTAACGACCCGGCGGCACGCAACGTTACGTTTGACGAACTGGTTGCCGACTATGAAGAAGCCACACACGGCCTGATTGAAGGCGGCACCGACATTATTCTAATCGAAACCATCTTCGATACGCTGAATGCCAAAGCCGCCATCTTTGCAGTTCAGAACGTATTTGAAGAACGCGGTGAAGAACTACCGATTATGATTTCGGTCACCTTCCCAGATATCAGTGGTCGTGTATTATCCGGCCAAAGCCCAGAAGCCTTCTGGAACTCAATCGCCCACGCCAAACCATTGTTGGTTGGCTCTAACTGCGGTCGCGCGTTTAAAGAAATTCGTCCATTTGTCGAAGAACTCGCAAAAGCAGCTGATTGCTACTTCTCTGGCCACTTCAATGCCGGCCTGCCTAACGAGTTTGGCCAATACGACGAACTACCTGAAATCCTGAGTGGTGAAGTCGGTGAATTTGCCGAGCAAGGCTGGTTGAACATGATTGGGGGCTGCTGTGGTACGACACCTGAGCACATCCAAGCCATTACAGATGCCGTAGACGGTAAAACGCCACGTACTATTTCCGTCAGCGAACCAGCCTGTCGGCTAAGTGGCTTAGAGCCTTTCAACATCACTAAAGACTCGTTGTTCGTTAACGTCGGCGAGCGCTGCAACGTTACCGGCTCTGCCAAATTCAAACGCCTGATTATCGAAGAAGATTACGAAACCGCCCTGCAAGTGGCACGTGACCAAGTTGAAAACGGTGCTCAAATCATCGATATCAACATGGATGAAGGCATGTTGGATTCCAAGGCAGCGATGGTGAAGTTTTTAAACTTGATCGCCTCCGAGCCTGAAATCTCCCGTGTGCCCATCATGGTCGACTCCTCGAAATGGGACATCATCGAAGCTGGCCTGAAGTGCATTCAAGGCAAGCCTGTTGTTAACTCTATCAGCATGAAAGAAGGTGAGGCAGATTTCATCGAAAAGGCCACATTGTGCAAACGTTACGGCGCCGCTGTTGTGGTTATGGCGTTTGATGAAACTGGCCAAGCAGACACTGAAGCCCGCAAAAATGAAATCTGTGCCCGATCGTACGACATTCTGGTGAACAAGGTCGGCTTCAATCCGGCAGATATCATCTTTGATCCGAATATTTTCGCCGTCGCAACCGGTATTGAAGAGCACAACAACTATGCAGTGGATTTCATCAACAGCTGTGAATTCATTAAGCGTGAATTACCGCACGCGTTGATCTCCGGTGGTGTGAGTAACGTTTCGTTCTCTTTCCGCGGTAATAACCCGGTACGTGAAGCGATTCACTCGGTATTCTTGTATCACGCGATTCAAAACGGCCTCTCAATGGGTATCGTCAATGCTGGCCAATTGGCGGTATACGATGATTTGCCAGCGGAGCTAAAAGAAGCGGTTGAAACCGTGATTATGAACACCTCTGACGACGGCACTGAAAAACTGCTCGATATTGCAGAAAAATACCGCGGTGACGGCAGTGCCAAAGTTGAAGCGGACACCCAAGCGTGGCGCGAACTTAGCGTCAACGATCGACTAACGCACTCGCTGGTTAAAGGTATCACTACATTTATTACCGAAGACACCGAAGAAGCTCGCTTAGGCTTTGATCGCGCCATTGAAGTGATCGAAGGCCCATTGATGGATGGCATGAACGTGGTCGGCGACTTGTTCGGCTCCGGTAAAATGTTCTTGCCGCAGGTGGTAAAAAGCGCGCGTGTTATGAAACAAGCCGTTGCCTACTTACTGCCATTTATAGAAGACGAAAAAGATGGCGTTGTTGAGAGCAACGGCAAAATCTTGATGGCGACGGTTAAAGGTGACGTACACGATATCGGCAAAAACATTGTTGGCGTTGTACTGCAATGTAATAACTTCGAAGTTATCGATATGGGCGTAATGGTGCCGTGTGAAGAGATTCTGAAGAAAGCCAAGGCAGAAAACGTTGATTTGATCGGCTTATCCGGCTTAATCACACCATCGTTGGATGAAATGGTTCACGTTGCCAGTGAAATGCAGCGTCAAGGCTTTGATGTGCCACTAATGATTGGCGGGGCAACCACGTCAAAAGCGCACACTGCCGTTAAAATTGAACAGAAATACAACAACGATCAAGTCGTCTACGTTGCCGATGCATCACGTTCAGTATCTGTAGCAACCAACTTGCTGACATCAACATTGAAACAGAAATTCGTTGATGACCTTAAAGCCGAATACGACGTTGTGCGTGAACGCACCTCAAAGCGCAGCGCCAACAAAGCCTCACTAAAAATCGATAAAGCACGCGCCAATAAAGCCGATATCGATTGGAGTGCATTTAGCTCGGTTGAACCAACCTTCACCGGCACCAAAGTATTTGATGATATCGATTTGCGTGAGCTGCGCGATACGATCGACTGGACGCCGTTCTTTATCTCATGGGAACTCGCCGGCAAGTACCCGAAGATCTTTGACGATGAAATCATTGGCGAACAAGCCAAAGAGCTCTATGCCAACGCGCAAGAAATGCTCGATATGATCATCGAGAAAAAACTCCTACAAGCCAAAGCCGTTATCGGCTTCTGGCCTGCCAACCAAGTTAATCATGACGACATTGAAGTTTACGATGCCGATGGCAATGTACTGAAAACGTTGCACCACCTGCGCCAACAGGCGGAAAAACCCGCCGGTGTGCCAAACCTTAGCCTCGCCGACTTTGTTGCCCCTAAAGGACAGCAAGATTACATCGGTGGCTTTGTTGTCACTGCTGGTATCAACGCAGAAGAGATCGCTAAGGCATACGAAGCTGAGCATGATGATTACAACGCCATCATGGTGAAGGCACTTGCCGATCGCTTGGCAGAATCGCTCGCAGAATACATGCATTTGCAAGTACGTACCGAGCACTGGGGTTACGTCGGCAATGAAAGCTGGAGCAACGAAGACCTAATTCGCGAGAAGTACGAAGGTATCCGCCCTGCTCCCGGCTACCCTGCTTGCCCGGATCACACCGAAAAAGGCAAATTGTTTGAGCTATTGGACGCAACCGCAGCCATTGGCGTGGTACTAACCGAGCACTACGCAATGATGCCAACGGCTGCGGTGAGTGGCTGGTACCTTTCACATCCTCAGAGCAAGTATTTCGCTGTCGGTAAAATCGATCAGGATCAGGTCACTTCCATTGCTGAACGTAAAGGTCAGACATTGGATGAAGTACACAAATGGCTGCGCCCGAATCTATCTTATGAGGCTTAACGGGTAAACACATACCTGCAAAACGAAAAACCGGGCAGCGCAAGCGACCCGGTTTTTTTATGGTTTGGATTAATATCAAAAAGGCCTAATAAAGCCGCAATCCACCAAATATCTGCAAAATCAGCTCAGATTGGTTCTTAACACCCAATCGCTCAAAACACTCATATAAGTGATTTCGCGCCGTATTAACGGAAATATTCAGCGCAAACGCGATCTCTTGTAGTGTGTCGCCATCGTATAACATCACACAAAACTGCGCCTGCCGATCAGTCAGCCCATAGGCTTCTGCAATTTTACTCACGTCTGGCACGTTAGCAGGCCCCATGACGATCGCCAACGGATCTCCACTCTGCGCCAAAGGAATCACCCATAGGTTGAGGGTGGCCAATGCTACGCGCTCAAAACAGGCATCCGTTCCCAGTCGTGAAACTGTTTCCATCCCCGAAAACACCGCAGCCGTTGCCTGCGCCAGTGCTTGCTGATCTTCGTGCAACGAGCAGCTCAGTGATTTGCCAGATTGTGTTAACGACAGGGATTCACTAGCAAGCTGATCAGCGGCAGCATTCATAAAGTGCACCCCAAGGTTACGATCAACCACCCATACGGGTCGATTAACACTGTTCAGTGTTTGCACCCAACTGTCCCGTAGTTGTTTCTGGTCTTCAAATACCGGCGACAGGTTTACGAAGTGGGCAAAGTGCGGCCGCAATAGATTCACAAACTGCTGCACCTCATCTTCAAACGCCTGCTGACGATCATTGCGCTGAAAGGTGATTTTCAGCACTTGGCCTGTGTCGACCTCAAAAACGGTACCCATCGCGTGGCGCACGCCGTTCGACTGGCCCCAATCGCTGTAAAACTCCGTCTTCAAGTACTCTCTGTCGGTGATGATTTTATGGCTCGGCAAAAATGTATGCCGATTCTCAGGGCGAGAAAATGCGGAAGTCCAGGGGTCACGCGCGATGTAATAGCCCGCATAACTTTCAAAGGCATCGTCGTGATAATTCAGCGCATGAACCGCGCCGAGTTCATGCGTAAATTCGTTTTCAATCTGGATACTGCCCTGAGGTGCGGAAATCTCGTTCGCTAATTCGTCCAACACCTGAACGATAAGGCGCGGTTCAAGTACTGACTGATAGATAGCGTCAATGTAATAGCTGAGGGTATCGGGGTTACGTAGATTTTTCATCGTGTTCAAACCGGTAAATCTGCACAGAGTTTGGCCGTCAATTGCGCCTGTTTGTTCACGTTAAATCGCTTGTAACCGGCTTTAATGTAGGAATACACCGTCGATTTAGTATATCCGGTTGCACTGGCAACGTCATCGGCTGACATGCCAGTTGCAGACAATCGCAACACTCGGGTTTGTGCGGGGCTAGTGTTGAGGACTTTATCGAGCAGTGGAGATTCAGATATTGGCATCTCCTGAGTGACTGCCAAAACATAAACCTCGCGAGAGATTGCATGAAAACGCTGCACATCGGGCGCACGCGAAACGCTGCAACGAACCGATACATCGCCGACTTGCCATCGATCTTGAACAGGGTTTTGTCGATCACCAAGCGCCTCAACACTGGCTTTTAGCGCCGAACGATTGGCTAACGAGCCGACGTCATACAAATTGGTGCATGTGGGTTCGCTTAGCAGCAACTCTCGTGCAATATCGTTCATCCATTCACAATCGCCTGCTTGAGTGAAGATAACGATACCAATATCCAAGCCACTCACCCCATCGGCAAATAGGCTTAATTGCCACTGATTGGCGTGCTGTTTTAACGCAAGGTCTAGCACATTCCGCAGATGTACATCCAACACCTGAAAAGTCTGTTTGGCTTTTTCGAACGCTACACTGTCGTCAAAACACAACTGCAGATGAAATTCACCGTGGCTGTAATCAAACACATGGTTATGTTCTGATCCCTTACCGGTGCACAAATCAATCGAGGGAGATATCGATCGGTGCATAATGCGGCCAAAGTCAGCGCCGTTTTTCTTGGCACAACAATGCACTAATCGCTGCCAATCCGGTAGGCCATTTGCGTCGAACGACAAACAAGAAATCATGTTTGCAACAGCATCGCTGATCGCCTGCTGATTCATATAAAGCCCCTAATTTGTACCATTTGTATTATCCGTGCACGTTGCTTTAATAGTCATCCTGACATAGATCAACGCAGGACATTCTTTGCTTATTGGTATCAAACAATAGCGAGCCGAACGAATATGGGTGTCCGTCTCGATCGAGACGGACGCTGTAAGAGCTTGTTTTGCATTTATTTTTGGCTAGAGGTTATGATTCGAAGACGAAATATTACCTCTGAGAATACTCAGGCAGGCAATTAACAAACACGCATGAACTCTGCTTCGTAACTCGCGACAACGATCACGATTCGATACACCGCACGATATCTGAACCAACACCAAGAGAGATGACAACTTGATCTGGCTTTATTCAATGCTCGGCCTCTTCAGCCTGATGTTGGCACTGCGGCTTACTACTATCAGGTGTTCATCGAGCCCCTGGCTTGCCGGATTCATGGGATTCCAAACCACTTACATCCTGCTGATTATTTTGGATGCTCAAGATTTCTATATCTCACCACGCCTGTACTTTTTATGCTTAACGGTGATCTTTCTCGCCGGCCCGATCACACTCGGTTACGTCAGCCATATTTCTAGCCGGCGCTCAGTGTCCGTAGTGGACTTCTTACCCTGCCTGATCCCAATACTCTTATTGCTTGTTGCACCCGATTTGATATCAAGTCGCGGATTATTCGAGATCGCCACCGAGGCGGATTACAATGAACCGGCCTACCTCGCGCTGTTCAACTTTCTTAGCTTATTGGCAGGTATACAGGTGACACTTTACCTCGCACTGGCAACTCGAATGGTTTTGCACATGCGCGCTGACTGGGAGTTTTATCAAAGTAAAACGCTGCCCAGAAGCTGGCACCAAACGGTTGAAGCACTGGGCGTGATTTGGATCGTAACGGTATTGCAGGTGATCAGTGCGTTTTTAAACCCTGCCGGCGACAGTATGTCGATTGGTGATATCGGCTTTATCTTGCAGGTGATTTATTTCATCAGTATCGCCTGTAAAATCGCGCTATTTCAGCCTGCGGAAATACATATTCCAGCCCGCCCATCTTTGTTTGAGGCTGAAACTGACTACGGCGACGCTTCAGTTCTACCCAACCCAGCCAAATCCACCGCCTCCAACAAAGTCACAAACACAGCCAACGTTAATTCAAGCACCGTGCCTTTACCCGTCAATCAGCCCAATGAAGAAGTGGTTAAAGAATTCAAGAAAAACGAACAAGCCAAGAAATCAACATCAGCCGCAGAAGCTTCAGAAATCACGCTCGAAACAAAAGCACCTGAAACCGACACGTCCGATCAGGCATTCGGCGATATTGGCCAAGCATTTACACGTATAAAGGATGCCGTTTGCGACCACCGATGGTATCAACAGGAAGACCTATCCTTGGTCAATCTTGCCGCCCTGCTGGAGACAACAACCCACAAACTCTCCGAAATCATCAATAAAGGTAGCGGCCAGAGTTTTTATGAGTTCATCAACGGGCTTCGCATCAGTCACGCCGCGCAGTGTTTGATCGAACGGCCCGATGACACGATCACTGATATCTATTTCGACGCGGGGTTTACCAGTAAATCCACCTTTTACAACACCTTTAAAAAACAGTATGGCTGCACACCCACCCAATACCGCAAACAACATCAGGCCACTGAACCGGAATAAACAAAAATGGTGCATACACCGCTCGATGTATGCACCTAACTGGTCGGCCTTTAATCAACTATCCGATGACAATCGCTTGTGCGTATTCTCGTGAGAAATCTCACGATCGTTGCTGCGAAAGTTCGCGTCCGCGCCAATAACATCGCTGCCGCCAACAACTTTACTGCCGATCACCGTTTTACGTTTTCGGTAAGCACCAACGAATTGCATCAAACGATCGCCCAACCAATAGCGATACCCCCAACACAAATGCACGCTCAAAAATGACAAAAAGACACCGAACAAACGCGCCTGCCCCCGCATTCCCCAAGATACATTCTGCACAAGATACCGGGTGACGATGCTCTGCTGCGGATTAATGTTGAAGTTGCCTAACTTCATCTGATCATCCCACAGGAGAAAATAACTCAATACATAGGCAGCGATAAACGCTGCCATGGCAAAGAGTGTGCGGATACTGATTGAAAAATTCATGATGCCGCACCCCTCATTATTTTGTCAGTGGAATAAAGACGCCAGTGTGCTCTTCCGTGTACACAAACTCTGCTGGCATGGTTGCGGAACCCGCAAACGCTTGCGAGATCACCTGGCCATCTTTGAATTCGAAATTCACGGTATCGAACAATTCGCCATCAACCGTTAACAGTGCACGATATCGGCCATCGGGGGCCGGATTCGCTTTGTGCAGCTCAGGTTCATCGCCGAATGGGAATACCAACTTAAGCGGTGCCAGTGTCCATGCGGGTGTGTTATTCACCTTAACGGTTTCGGTCAAACCGTTGGTTTGGTAGTGGTCGTGTTTCCACTCCGGCCATGCTTGCCCGTCTTTTTCCATGGTGATTTCAATGTTGATCTCATCAACACTGTGCTTCGATTCGACCAGGCGCTTCAACGGGTAATGCAGGTTCAAACAATGTTCGGCGGTTATTTCCAACCGCGCATAGTCATCGTATGAAGACACCAACGAGAAGTAATGCGGGTATTGGTTGGTTGAATCTGTGGTTTCAATCTTTTGCACAGTAAACGGGTAGCTCATGATGGTTTCGTTGTAGATCTCGATCTCCAACGTGTAATCACCGGCCTGCAACTCAGCCATGTATCCGCCATCGGCCAGCTCAAAAATGTTCTTGGCGGTTTGAATGCAATAACGACCGCGATTTTTCGACCAGCACACTTTGCGGCGAATCAACGTATCACCCTGCTTCACACTCACTCGCAGCGCATCCCAACGATACTGAATATCACGACCTTCAAGGGTTTTTAGTGGCAGATACCAGCCGGTAACAAAATTAAGGCTCAGCTCACCGGATTTCGGATCAAGCTTCAATTCAGGGAAGTTAAAACGGGTAGATAAGCCATCACGACAGGTTGAGAAATCAACCGACGTAAAATCATGCTTGATCTGATCGAAGTTCGCGTCAGCGGCCGCTTTTTCTGCCTTGGCCTTATCAGTACTCAAAAAATAAACACGCATACGATGTAAACGCGCGTCTTCACGTCGCCAATCGCGCACACTGTAGCCTACGGCCTCTGCGGCAAAGTGCTTTTCAACATACTCGTCGGTCGGCACCGTAAAGCTGATTTCGCGATACAAATCATCAGCCACTTTGTGCAAGATGCCATATACGCTGTCGCCGCGGTACTCGTAGTAATCCGTCGATTTTTCAAGATCTTGGATATCTTCGATGGCTGCGTAACGCACTCTCACATCATGGGGTAAACGGTGAGCAAATTCTGGATCTAGAGGATCAGGCTTGGCAGGTGATGGCTTCGGTTTGTCGGCAATTTCATCCATCGCTTTATCGACGGCTTTTTTAAACAACTTTTTAACGCCGCCAAAACCTTGTTTCTTAATCGTGTCAATGCCGTCTTTGACCATATCCAGCTCATCGACGGGCTTTTCAACCATCGACGGAATGATACGACGACCTTCAGCGGAATTCGTTTCGCTGTTTGCCTCAAGTGCTATTTCAAAAGCGGGGTCACTGCTGCTGACCGCAGCAGCAAAAAACTGACCGGATGTAATGTTCATGACGTCTCCAAACACAAAGGGTTAATGCACTGCCAGCAAGCTGTGCGCTGGCAATGCAAACCATTCTCAACGGTTCAGAATAATCCGCCATAGTACGAATTAGGGTAAGTCGAGCGAACGGCGAAACACCGCACACAATCGACTTTAAGAGACCTGCGAATCACAGGCTGTCAATGGCCTCCATCTGATAATGGCCATCCGTTTGCTTCAAGGTATAACGAGTTGTCTGTGTGCCCTTGGTAACATCAAAACAAACCGTATCAGCGCCACAACTGCCATTGGGAACAATCGTAATCGGCTGCACGCCACCATTGGTTGGCGTTGCCGCATGGAGATAAAACAGGCGAACATCATTGCTCACAGCGTTATCGGGGACCCAACGGAATAAACTCCGACTTTCTCGTTTTCTCAGAACATTGGTCATCGACACTTGGGCAATGCCATCACGCATCGACAGCGCATCGGCTTGAAACTCACTGTCGGAAGGAAAGAAGGTTGGCATATCCGTGACGAATTTGCCGGCGTTAAGCGCGGCGCCCGTCATCGTTGCAGAGACTTCGGCAGGCACGTCGCGGCGTAAATAGTGGCAACGAGGATTCAGGTTCATCATGTTATTACTGGCTTTACTCACTACCACATCCGTTGAGTGAAGTTCACGATTGCTCACGCAATCGGTTTTAGTATCGCTGCGTGTATACCAGAATTCTTGTACTTTGCTTTCGTTGCCGGGCTTCACTCTGAAACTATCAATGATCACATAGTCTCCATCTGCCGCCGGCACTAACCAACGACCAAAGCGATCTAATTGACCGGTTGCACTCACACGACTGAACTTAGGGTCGTTTGTACCGCCATAAACGTCATCACCATTCACGTGCAACACATCAACACCATTCAATTCTTGCTGGGTAATGTGCCCTTGTTTTCCGTATATCTGACCGCGATATTCGTAGCGTTGTTTCGCGATAACGTCGTCATGGTATTCAATGAATGCACCCGGCACCACCAACGTATTAGCACCTAACATGTGGTCAAAGTGGCTCTTATATTGATTATTGCTTTGACGCTCAAATACATCGTATTCGAAGTAGTTACGCACAATTTCCCCGTACGCAAAATCTGACAACAAGCGCTCACCAAACGCACTCCAAATAACACCGGCAAAATCCATTTCTTTATGTGGCACGTTATTCTTTACACTATTGACCGCGATAAATGTTTCTTCGGTTTGCTTGAGCAACAGATTGACGTCCGTCGATATCGCAGCAGCCTCAGTACTGCCCGGCTCTCTTTGACGCATCGTGGCTAGACCATATTCACCGAATAACGAAACCTTCTGACTGGTCGTACTCAAGTTACACATACTAGTGATGTCAGCCCAATCTTTTGCCAGCGCTGAAGGCACTGACCACGGGTCTTCAAAAGCGAGGTCATAATAGACGTTACCGAAATGCGCTTTTGCAACACAAGCGTCGGGCACACTCGCACCAATGCCAAGCAGCTCATCGATTACCGTCATTTCTAACAGAAGATTCGAGGAATAACCTTGTTTTGGCCAGGCATCGCCAAAATCTAACGCACGGCCATCTGGCGCTGTGGATGACAAAATCCATTCAGGCAGCGTGTGACGCATGGTTAGCCATTTGACGCTGTGCAGCGGTTGTCCAAATGCGGCCAGCATCAGCTGATTTTGTTGCTGCAGTCGGGGGTATGATGTGGTTAACGCATAGCTTACACCTTCGGAGTATCCGCCATCGTCGGTATAGTAATGGCGATGCTTCCAGTTGGTTTCAACCACGCCCTTCAATACAGCGCGGGCTTTTTCAGGTTTTTCGTGCCAATACAATATCGCCCAGTGCAGCGCAGCCGCGTTGACCACAGGCGTCCAGTTGTTGCCGTTATGCAGTGACCAATGATCGTTTTCAACCTGTTTGAGATAGCTGCTGATTTCTTGCTCAAGCTCAAATTCTACAAGGTTTCTATCTTCGGCACTCAGCCATTGACTGTTCCAGAACACATCCAAAAATAACGTCCAGAACTTAAAGGCAGGCGCGGATTCAAGCACCATAAAGGTTCTATCGTTCGCGCCGTGCCATGAATCGATAAACCGAAAATCCGGGTCAAAGCCTAGCTCGTCAGCGTACAGGGGCTTCCAATAATCGGGGGCGCGCGGCGCATCACGAAGGCGTGTCATTTCATGGGTAATCAATGCACGGCCTATTTTCTCAACGTCGGCTGGACTAAATTGGCAGTCTGCGCGGGCCGCACGATGGCACGCCTGTTCACGTCGAATCAGGTGCAGTAATCGTAAGCGTGGCTTCTGCACAGACGGGTACGGTGGGCGAGAAGTATCAATGGTGTTGTTGATGTATGCTTTTGCATCTGTATGCAGAGCAATATCGGTAGGTACGTTGTTTGCACACGCGCGACCGCCTTTTGTGCGTTGATCCCATGCCGCCTTGACATTAATCACAGTACCTTCGCCACTGGCATACCCTTTCATCGTGCAATCAGCATCTAAGGTTTCAAATGCCGATTGTTCTGCTAGCCAATAGCTATCAGAGCCATAGAGCCTTGGGTGCGCTAACGCAGGCTCTTGTTTGGCATTGAAGGTTCGATTATTCAACTGTATTTGTAAGGCCTCCGCTACTACAGGCAGTGATAAGTGCGAATAATCATCATTGGTTACGTCAATCGTGATGGTATCACTGGAGGTTTTCCCGTTTGCGCTCGTCGCAGTGACTTTAAAACGGTACTCGCCAACATCCAACGTTCCTAGCATCAACATGAGCTCAGTCGTCATAGCAGGCATAACATCCGATCCATCAAGCTGCTGCCAGGCAATGGTTAGCGGCAAGGCCTTAGGGTTGTTCAACACGGCAAATAATCGCGTCTGTGTTTTCGCTGCGTTAATCTGACGATAGCTATCAAGCTCAACAGAGAATGAAGGTTTTGCAGGCTTGGGCGGTTTAGGGGTAACTGGCGGTTTACAACCACTGAGGGCAATTGCGATTGCCATAACGAGAAAGAAGATGGCCCCATTGATTACGCTCAATGAGGAGGGAAAGAATCGCTGCATAGTGCCAGTTCCGCTGAATATAAACGTTATTATTGTATTCAGGTACTGCAAAAGCGATATAGTACGAGTTAGGGTTAAATTGTGCGTGGTTTTCCATTAGGACACGCTAGCTCTATTCAATCACTCTCAATAATCAGCCCATTCGAGCTTGCACAATTGGCACACTTGCATAGGCTTTAGGCATCGAGAAACGCCTATTCTGAAGGCCTTATCCTACCAGCTGGCAGGATAACTAAAATTTGGATAGGTTATGCCAATCGATTTGGCGAACTTGTTAGCAAACATGCCGTTCGGATCAACCTTGACCGCCGCCTTGCTGAAGATCGCCGTAGGCACCGATATCGCGCTGCAGCTCAAACATCCAGGCATCATCCAAATGCATATTTTCACCCCAATGACCACGGGCATTGTATTGCGTCACTATCACACGCATAACCTCTTCATACCGATCCATATGCTCATCAAACTCTGCTTGTGACAACCCGGCCGGCACAAAAATTGGGGGTTCGATATGCACTTCAGTAGTACCGTCTTCAAACCCACTTCCGGTACCGGTATACTCCAATAAGGTGTTGTTCTCGTTTTTTAGAAAAGCTCAAAGACGCCAATCAGTGACGCCGGTATATTCCGGCCTTTACTGTTTAGGACATTGGTGAATTTGCGAATATACTCCATCGCCGCTTACATATCTCGCTGCGGTAAGGCCGCTTCCCAATCCTTCCGAGCAATCCGCCAAACACACCGCATACTAACAGCTCATCACATACGCGCTATAGTACATATTGGAATGCCTTAGGATTCACCTTAACCCGTTACCACACACAAAAACGTAGCGACAATCAAAGGCTCGAATAACAGAGAATTTCAGCCAAAAAACACTCGCGGTATACGTCATCACACCGATTTTTCTGGAATAAAAAAGCCCGCCAGGCGAACCTGACGGGCTTAACTTTTTACAGAATAAGCAATATCAATCTAACACAGGCACCACAACCGGCTCAGGGTTGAACTCAATGATTGTTGTAACGGCTTTTTGCCAGTTGACCCCATCTGTTGACGACAAGACATCTGAAAGTCGTTTGTCATTAGAATCCAAGCCACCGACTAACATCATTCGGCCGTCATGAACCGCTAAGCTGGCAACCGTGCGCATTGGGAAACCCGCATCCTCGGCAACTCGCGTCCAATCAGAACCATTGATTGAGCGCCAAACATCGTTATAACCACTTCCGCCAAGCTTGGAGCCGCCGACCATCCACAACACATCATCGTACTCCGTAATGTGTGGGAAATAGCGCGCACCAAACGGTGCCTCGGTTTCTGTCCAAGTGAGGCCGTCGTCCGACGATTGCCAGATTTTATTCAAACTGCCGGAACCATCTAGACCTGCAACAACCCAAAGTGATCCCTTAAAACTGAACGCACTGAACGCCTGTGCAGAGGCAAAAGGCGTGCCTTGTAACTCGCCGACATCCGTCCAATTCATGCCGTTGATATCAGAAACATAAACACGACTCTCAGCACTCAGCGAACCAGCAATCAAAAACAGCTTCCCATTATGTTTTACTAAGCGATTGAATGTCATATCGGCGAAATCGCCACCCGTAACACTCGCTATCACCTGCCAGGTTGCCGAATCACCGACAGTATTCAAGCGAGTGACATCGCCGTTAGCTTGACTCACAAACCAGTGATCATTGAGCCTGACTGCGGACAAGGTATTTGCCGAAGCGATCTCATTAGACGTTTTGACTTCGTCCCAGCTAATACCGTCATTCGATTGCCACACATCAGTCGCCAAGGTACCGGCGAAACCACCCACCATGATGAGTTTGCCATTGTCAGAATTCACTGCAGTATTGAAACGTGGAGGGAAGCTATTAACATCTTTTGACCAATAAAAACCATCGGATGAGCTGAGCCCACGGATGTGTCCATTTTGCATCGCATAGATCCATGCCTTGCCGCGAAATGCCACGAGATTTGAATTACCCGTTGCAACCAATGCGCGTGGATCAGTACCCGCATCATATTGGCTCCAATTACCATCCCCTAGTCGGAGGTAGGCCAAGCCTTGAGCAGGGTCGATAAGAAGCATTGTGCTGTCAGTCGCAACAAATCGTGATGCATCCCCAGTGCGAACACCGTTCAAATTGCTCGCCGTTCTTGCGACTTCCGTCCAAGTTGAACCAACCAGTTCGTAAACAACACCATCCGAGTGACACAGTAGCTTGTCAGCATTATCAACATTACCCACGACAACACCTAGCTCAATGCGTGATGTACCTGAGGCGCATACGCCCATTGCTATCGCTGCGGACTTAGCCCACTCAAAACCATTCGATGATGACCAGAGCGATCCTTGCATTTCAGCCGTTGGCCCACCTGAGAGCCATAGCTTGCCATTGGCCTCAACCACGCTGTGACCGGAGTATCGATTAAATTCAGCGAAGGTTGTGTTCTGCACCCAGTGAATGCCGTCCAACGACGACCAGATATCTTGGCGGTGATTAAGCTGACCATTGACTACATCTGAGCCGCCCGTTAACCACAATCGACCTTGGAAGGCGATGACATTGTGATCGTAACGTTTGGTAAAGATTTGGCTCTGATCGGTGGTTTCCTGCTTCCAGGCTCGACCGTCTTCGGATGACCAAATTTCATTATTACCACCGTTGTCGGCATCCCCCCCTATACGCCAAAGCTTACCCTTGAACTCGACAACTGCCGCGCCCTTGGTTGGTGTGTAACTCGCTTCAGGGCGCAATTGTGCACGGGCCTGATATTTACCGTAGTCAACTCGATAGTGACCCGCTCGATCAGCTGTTAACGCGGTATTACTCACACCCGCAGGTGTTGCTACATAGTCTTGCAATTCAGTTGACTGATAGCCTAGACAACCCGCTGGATCACTCCAGTCACAGTTAATATCATAGGTACTGTGTAGCAACATACCTTCCAGATTGTTTGCAAAACGCAATGTCGAACCACTGTTGCCAATCCAAGCTTTTACGCCAAAACTCGCTGGCTTAACATCAATGTCATAGCTTTCCGATATTTCTAGGCTGGAATCAGTGGCAGCAACGGTTGCAGTAATCGTCGCTGTTCCTTCTGCAAGCGGAATCACCTTGCCTGCAGGGTGCGCAGGGTATTCGCCGTTAGACACAAACGCGACCGTATCATCCGAGATTGTATAGGTTACCGTGCCCCCTCCGGCCGCTGAGGCCGGGTTGGTGAAGTGAACACCCATCAGTGCTTTCACGTCACCGTCGATCTCGAACACTAGGGCTGGCGCCGGTGCATCTTCAACGGTAACGAAAGCAGCGGTGTACGCACCACCGGCTTCACCAGCATCAGAACGCGGTGTTACCGTCACACTGACCTTCTGACCTGCATCGGCTGCGTTAACGGTATACGTGTTAGCGGATGCTCCTTCAATCGGCAGTCCGTTCCGTTTCCAGACGAAAGTCGTGCCGTCTTCAAGGTCGCCGTCATTGTCGATAAAATCATAGGCAATACCGAGCACATCACCGACATTCACATCACCACTGTTTTGATCAACGATCTTAATGTTGCTCAATCGCGGCGGGTGTTTGGGCTCGGTTACAACATTGAGTGTATTTGATTGAGCCACCTCGCCATTTAGCACACCTGTTTGAGCTTTTGGAGTGACCAAGGCCCAAACCTCACCATCGGTATAAACACTGCTTACCACATAGGTGGAGCTACCACTTGCATTAGGAATGTAACCAGAGGAGCCACCTTTTCGGTACTGCCACGCGATGCTGGTTTCACCTTCTAGATCGTCTTCGTCGTCGTTATAGTCGTAGCTGACCGTCAGCGTATCGCCTGGATTTAGGGTGCCACCATTGCCATCAATCACAACAACATTGGTTGCCGTTGGTGCACGGTTTGTCAAAACGGTGACAGGCAGACTGGTCACTGCAACACCGGTTGCTGCCCCAGTGGCTGCTTTTGGTGTTACCTCGAAGGTCAGGTTTTTGCCACGATCTTCTTCTTTGATGGTGTAACCTTTAAAGGTCGCGTTACTGATCGCAGTGCCATCCACCAACCAACGATAGGTTGAGCCGGATTCGGCGTCATTCTCATCATCGCTATAGGCATAGCTACCGGTGATATAGGTTCCTGGTGCCAGTTGGGTCGATGAGTGCCATTGGATTTTAACATCACTAGCCACCGGCGCAGTGTTCGTCGGCAACGATGGAATGTTAAATGCCAGACCATTTGCAACCAACTGCTCGATCCCTTGCAACTCACCGGCAGCTGCAACAGCCGTCGCTTTTGCGGTCAGGTTTTCGCCCGCATCGTCTTCTGTAACGGTATATACATTACCGGTTGCACCAGCGATCTGTGTGCCGCCACGATACCAACGAAACACATGGTTGCCTGCGGCGTCGTTGTCAGCATCTTGATAGGTGTAATTAATGCGAATGGTATCGCCGACCTTAGCGATGGCTTTATCGAATGTCAGACTGGTGAATGTTGGTGCGTTATTCGCAGGTACTGAAAACCCCTCAGTAGCATACACCTTAGCGCCGTAGAGCCCGTTAGCCCGTGGCTGCACAGCGGCAAAGATTGTTTTCCCTTTATCAGCTGCTTTAATCGTATAGGTTTTAGATGTACCACTCGTGATAAATGTCTTTCCGTGATACCAAGATACGATGGTACCCTCTTCAACATGCCCGTCAGGATCGTTATAGGTGTAATCAACCGACAGCACGTCGCCAACATCAACACTGCCGCCGTTATCATCACGAACAACCAAATCAGTAATGACGGGCGCAGCATCTGAAGGAACAACAATCGTCGTTTCATACGGCGTTTCGCTGTTCGCGCCAGATGAAGCACGCGGAACAATCACTGCTTTGATGGTTTTGCCTAGGTGGTTTGCACCCACGGCCAGCGTAGTTTGGTTTGCACCTAAAATCGAATCATTATTGACGTACCATTTGATGAACGTACCGCTTTCTGTATCACCGTCGTCGTCAACGAATGTGTAGTTCAGCATTAAGGTATCACCAGTTTTCGGCGGATGGCCTGTGGACGTGGTTATCGACAGCTCTGTTGCACGCGGTGCGGTGTTGGCTGCAGAATCCGCAACGGCCACACTACCGGCAACATCTTGCAGTGCGCCTTGCGTGACACCGGTCGCTGCAACAGCGGTGGCTTTTGCAGTGATTGTTGCGCCTTTATCGGCATCGGCCACATCATAGGTCGCACCATTAACGCCACTAATTTCCGTGCCATTGCGGAACCACTGGAACGTGTGACTGCCTTCAGCATCACCATCAGCATCTTGGTATGTGAACAAAATCGTCAGTGTTTGGCCAACGGCGGCATTGGCATTGTTGAAGCTTAACGAAGAAAACGATGGCGCGGTATTTGAGTCGACACTCACCGCTAGCTCTGATGAGGTTTTGGCTTGTCCTTCAAGCGCACCGGATTTTGCTACGGGTACAACTTCAAACCGAATTTTTTTGCGTTCGTCATCAGGCATCAGGGTGTAGGCTTTCTCCGTTGCACCTTCAATCGTCATGCCGTTACGTAACCAACGAAAGCGCGTCGCACTTTCGTTTTCTTCGTCGTTTTCAACATCGGTATAGTTGTAATCACCTCGAAGAAGATCACCAACGATGGCGTCACCTCCGTTAACGTCCGTGATAGACACGTCGACGGCAATAGGTGCTTTGTTTTCATCAAATACAATTGGATCTGAGGGCGTGCGTACACCTTGTAAAATACCACCGGTTTTTGCTTTAGGAATAACTGCAAACACCAGCGTCTTACCTTCATCGGCAGCCGTTACGGTATAAGTCGATTCAGTTGCATCTGCAATTTCTGCACCGTTGCGCAGCCAACGCAGCTGGGTGCCATCTGCACTGAGATCTTCGTCGTCGTTTTCAACATCCTCATAGGTGTAGGTTCCGGTTAACACCGTACCGACCTTGATCACACCGTCGGTGTCGTCAGACACTGATACACCAACGGCCATTGGCGCACCGTTCGCAGGAACTGAAATCGTATTGGTCGAGACGGTCGGAGCGCCTGCTAACGCGCCCGCATTGGCGACGGGGGTCACTTCAAAGACAATGTTCTTGCCTTCGTCTTCCGCGGTTACTGTATAGGTACCAGCAGTCGCATCAGCGATAGCTTCACCGTCGCGTAGCCAACGAAAAGTCGACGCTCCTTCAGCATCACTTTCTGAATCACTATAGGTATATTTACCTGTCAGTGTGGTGCCCTTAAGCGCATTACCACCATCATCGCCGGTGATGGATACAGCTGAGGCCACCGGCGCTTCATTGGCTTGTACTTCGATGGCTGCTGATGGATAAGCAGGCCCCTGAAGAACGCCACCTTGAGCAACGGGGGTGACTTCAAAAATCAGATCTTTACCTTCGTCTGCTGCCGTCACGGTGTAGTTTTTTTCTGTCGCATCGGCAATGGGCTGCCCATCGCGTAACCAGCGGAAGGTTGAGGCACCCTCAGCATCATCTTCTGCATCGACGTAATCATAACTGCCGGTTAAAAGCGTACCGGCTTTTACCACACCAGCCGTGTCGTCAGCGACTTGAACGTTGTCTGCTTTGGGCGCACCGTCGATCGATACAATAACAGCAGCAGGAGTGGTTTCAGGTGTACCCTCTTGAACACCCGCCTGTGCAATAGGCGTTACCCTGAGAGTGATTGGCTTACCAATATCCGACAATTGAACGGTATATTCTTTGTCTGTTGCTCCAGCAACAGCCACGCCATCCACCAACCATTGGAAACGTGTGTCGCCTTCGGCATCGTTATCGACATCACTGTAAGTATATTGGGCGCGCAGCACATCAGCCACTTTCACTGATTCGCCATTTACATCATGAATAACCAAATCAGTAACCACAGGTGCTTGGTTCGGCGTTCCCCGATTACCCCCACGATCGTTATCATTGTCACTACAGCCAGCGGCTGCGGTCGCCACAGCTACGGCCAACGCCAGTTTTTTCATCTTTGCTCACCCCATTGAAATTAAGTTCAACGCGATGGTAAAGAAACTCAAAATTATGCCCATAGTACATTTTAGGGCGGTTTTTTTGGCGCATCATGTAGACGATACGTGCTTCGAAGGAACGGCCTACGCCGCTACACTACCAAACGATATCAGTGGTTTTCCATGCCGAATTGCCATGATCGCAGGTGCCAATATTAGATCCGATAATAGCGCCAGCACGATACACAGGCTGGTATAAAGGCCAAAATCCCACAAGTTATTCATCTCAGAGAAACAATAAATAAGAAAGCTCGTCGCCAATATAATCGTTGTGGTGGTCATTGCCTTGCCATAGGTGTTGAGCGTTTTAGCAATGGCTACGCGATAATCACCGGTATCAGCATGGTAACGCTGAAAGCCGAGCATAAAGTGCACGGTGTCATCTACCGTCAGGCCAATGGCGATCGAACCGATTAGCATACTGAACATGTCCAGTGGCGCATTCATAAGATGCATCACCACCAGCGTAACCATGATCGGCAAGAGATTCGGCAGCATACTCAGCAATCCGAGGCTAACACTGCGCAGCATAAGCATCATCGACAGTGCGATAATAACCGCTGCAAGTGCATAACTCTTTACCGTTGTTTCGAGCATTTCAGCGAAGGTCCTTCCTAGAATGGTGGTTAACCCTGTTAAATGTATATTGTACTCATCACCGATATGCTGGCTCGCTAGGGCCTGAATGCTTTTAAGCACTGTGTCGTGATGCATCGCATCTGACCAGGTATGTATCAACGTTATACGCAGCTCACTGAAGTCATCATTGGTGAACCGATACAGCTCTTCAGCTTTATTCAGCTCTACAAGCAATAGTTCTTGACGAACCAGCGCCGCGTTACTCGGCAGAGCACCATCAGCTGGCACCAAAGCGGTGTGGGTTTCTTCTACGAGATCTGCCAGGCTAGCTGCATTACCGATGGTTACCTTGCCAAAATCATAACTAACGGCAGCATTTGAAAACGCTTTCACACGGGCGAGCAGGGTTGGATCTAATGCACCGTTTGGTTTGCCCGTTGTTACGACGACTTCGATCGGCATGCTGCCTTGCATTTTTTCCTCAACATCAAACATCGCTTGTTTAATCGGCGTACCATCTTTAAACCATTCACGTGCATCGTGGGTGAATTCAATCTGGGGGATAATGCTCGCACAAACGATAAACAACACGACTGCAATGCTCGTTATCAAGTAGGCAGATTCGATCGCTACATTTACACATCGCTGGATCAATCCATCTACCGCACGCTGTAGTATCGGTGTTTTTGCGGTTTTGTTTATTGCCCGACGCTTAATCGGTAATAGCACAAACAACGGCGGCACCAAAAAAATCGTAAAAATAAATCCGAACGCTGTACCAAGTGCACCGTAAATACCGAGGGCGGCAACTGGGTACAAATCAGATATTGAAAACGATGCAAGCCCTGCGGCGGTTGTTACCGTAGTAAAAAATAGCGCCTTCATGGCGTGGTTCAAGGCATATTCAACGGCCTGCGTTTTTTCAGAACCGGTATCGTATTGATGAAAAAAACTGTGCATCAGGTGAACACAATCACCCACGCAAACTGCCAACAAAAACGACGTTAACATCGTTGTTGTTAATTGCATCGGCTCGCCTCTTAACCCCATCACCGCGAGTGTAGCCATGATCGCAAGATTCAATACAACAAGCGGAATGACAACGGCACTTGCCCGCCGAAACATGAGGCTCAACATCACGACAACCAAAAGCATTGCTAAGCCTGAAAACAATCCAAAATCGGCACCCATTGATCGGCTTAGTTCCGCCGTTAACGCTGGCGAACCGGCAATCGATATGCGGCTAAAATGCGATTGATGCCGATCTACCGCTGACTCAATACCGGCCATACTTTGCTTTAATTCATCATCGGCAACGAGCACGTATTCAACACTACCATCTTCGGCAGTGATAGCGACCTGATTAACTAGACGTATCACAAACGCTACCGTCTTACGATCTTCAGAAACATAACTATTGGTATACAGCGGGTGGGAATCGATTTTCTCGCGAAGCGCCTCTATTTCTTCTGCACTTGATGGCAGTTCCTCGAGCAATTCTTCGACCACCAAATCATCTTCGTCAGCATAAATGTCCCGCGCATTGGCCAACGAATCTACCGTCGAAACATGTGGAACATTCAGCGCCAAGTCATGATGAAACGCCTGTAAATTCTGCAAATGAACCGGGTCGTAAAGATCGGAAACATCAGCAGTGATCAAAAAGAACTCATCACGGCCGTAATTCGCTTTAAAGGCGTCATAGGTTTTAATGGCCGATGAATCTTTATCGAGAAAACCTTCGATCGTAGAATCAATACGCACATGAGCCAGCCCTGGCAATATAACGGCAAGAACAACGGCAAACACCACTAACCAAGCCTTAGGATAAGACACAATCAACCGTGCAAGCGCCGGCACAATCTGTTGGTTTGTAGAAAAAGACATATCAACCACTCAATACAGGTTACAAAAACGGTACGCAAATCATCAGGGCACCTTAGTCAGCGCCCTTTTCGATCAATCTTTGATCGATCAGCTATTCACAACACGCAAGGGAATAGTTTCTTGCTGAGAATGGCCGTCGTAAAACTGCGCATACCATTTTTGAAATTTACTCATCGAACGCTCATGTGCCTGATAGATCGGTTTCTCCAATGGTTTTTTGTGACTCCAGATTTCACCTTCTAGCAACACATCGCGTTTCGCAGTTTTCATCAACGACATTCGATTGAACCAATTCAAACCCGGAAACACTTTGCGTGAGGTTCCCATCAAGGTGAACTGGGTATATTCATCATCGATCGGCGTACATAATCCGATAGTGGCCGAATCAATCGGGCCACGTGTACGACTCACTAAAACACCCGGCCCGTAGAATACGGAATCACAGGTGAAACGGTATTTTTCATCCGTCAGCCCCATTTTGACGAAATATTTCCAAGTAAGATGTGAGTGGTGATGAGCCAACGGCCCCTCGGGGTTCCACGTAATATCTGCAGGGCCTTCTTGTTCGTGGATAAAAGCGAAGTGAGATTCATCGCAGAAATTCTCTCGAATCTCCTGCACATGGGTACGAAACGTCAATGTAAAATGCTGCATTGGCATCCATTGCTTGAGGTCCATTTCAGGGATTTCAGGCACATGGTAATCTGGCTCTTTCCCCTGCACGTGATGCCAAACCAGTACCACGCCATTAACCTCTTCTGTAATGTAACTATCCAAGTTGCTACGTGCGCTTTGTGGTGTACGCTTGGCAAAAGGCGCCGCCGCACATGCACCGGTGCCGTCGAATTGCCAACCATGAAATGGACATTGAATTTTACCATCAACTACTGTACCGCCATGGCCGAGATGCGCGCCCATGTGAGGACAATAGGCTCCAACCACTTTCGCTTTGCCTTGCGCATCACGAAACGCAACCAACTCCTCGCCAAAAAAACTCAGCGGCTTTACTTCTGCTTCTTTTAGCTCTTTAGATAAACACGCAGCGTACCAACCGTTCGGGTTTCGTGGCAGTTTGTAGCCATCTTTATAGTTGTCGAAATGTTGTATTTCTTCGGTTCCATTTGATGCATTTATGCTGTGCATAGTGCCTCTTCTTGTTAGTGATTCGCAGATTATTCGGGTCGTGTTTAGTACAGATAAACGGCCTAGTAATACCGTTGAATCCAGTCTCTTAAGGTATTGATGGGGCCATCGGCATGGCATAACATCGGCTTTGCGTGATAGCGCTTGGATTCCCAAATGGGTACGTCTTTTTTGAGTTCTTTTCGGGTATACCAGAAGGCATATCGAAATAGGATTTCACGCAGCAGTGCTGATGCAGGGTTCTTAATCGCCACTACCGTGCGGATATGAATATGTTCTTCGTCAATCGGCGTATTCGTCACGATCAAAATTAACTCTATACTGCCCCATGTAACGCGGCTAATGGCAGTATTTGGACCACACTGTTCGAGCTTCACTTCATATTGCAGACGAATACCCCCCTGCCGATAATCCATTTTTTGGGTGAAATGCATAGAATTTTCATCGATACCATCAATTTTTACGTCTGGGTAACCCATGCCATGAAGGCCACTGAAATGGCCGAGATCAAATGCATTTTCAGCCAACTCCTGAACATGTGTTCTGACTTCCAACGGCGTGGTGGTTTTCGCCTGACTCCAACTTTCAGTTGAAAATTCTATCGGCACTGGAAACGCATCATTGCCTGACGGTGCTACACCCTCGCGATTCCAATACAGCAAAATCAAACCGCCTTGTTCACGAAAATGCCAGGGTTTCAGCGAAGCTTTAGCAGGAATACGATCGGCATAAGGAATATGTTCACATCGACCATCAGCGGCGAACCCCCATGCATGAAACGGGCACACGATAGTTTCGCCTTCAACATGGCCATTCCCCAGATGTGCGCCCAAGTGCGGGCAATAAGGCTCAACGGCAGACAGCTCACCCGATTTGGTGCGAAAAACGACAATTTCCTGACCGAAATAACGATAGGTTTTTACATCACCTGCTTTCACATCGGCACTCGTGCCAATGATGTACCAACCATTAGGATATGAAGAAAACGGATGCCGTTTAGTATCAGCAGCATCTAAATCAGACGCCAATATGTTCACTCGACTGTTCATGCAGAGCCTCCTCCGGTAAAAATAACTAGTGACCAATTTCGATATCGGGTCATTAACGGCGGGAATTCTGCTTATTCGAAAAATATAGTCAACATATTTTTATCGTTAGTTCGTGTAATCTAATTTTCATATTTCACAGTGCACCTTTATGATGCGCTCCGTACGTCAATTTTCTTATTTTTGTTTGTATTCCATTAACATTCTTTATTGATAAAGCAAGATAGACAATTCTGTTGATCCACGAACCCAAGCACAAAGCAGATAACATGTACGGTTACTCTTAGAAACTAACATCCTTTTATAGACCAATAGGATGCGATATTTTTGAATATCCCCATCCACCAGGCTCTTTAAGTAATATATTACGAGCCTCTCCATTAGTAAGTAGATAAATATAATCGCCATAATCGTTTGCAATAAAATGGGCCAAAAACTAACGAAAAGTATCAGCCATACGTATTGGCGAGTAATATTTGGAGGGCTATGTGGTGCCTCAAATGACGCTAGCGAGTTACTTCAGATAACCTGATCTCGACATTGCACCAATTTGGCGAGACGATTAATGCATCGCTCTGAACAAATTGTCAGGTTAAGAAAATACACCCCATTCAGGCTGGCCTCGGGAACAAGGATGCAAAGAAATATTGCCAAGTGGGCCAATCTAGCGCAAAAGCCGGTGCCGCTATTTCACAACGCCATACAGCCAACCGAGTAGCGATTTACGGGATGTATCTGTGAACGATTAGAGAATCAGATGGCAATGACGTCGATGTATAAGTTAGCAAAAATAGAGATCTGGGCTGCTTTCTCGTTAGCTACAAGAAAACAATCTAACCAAAGGCCAAAGTAAAGCGAGTGTAATTGAGGTGCGTATTCTGCTGCAGATGCTCGGTGCTAAGTATGTCATTAATCCAATGAGTCGCGGCTCAACAAGATGGGCATCGGAGTGATTTCGACGAACAACGGATAAAAAACATGCGTATTAGATAACAGTATGTGCTTATTCATACTTATCATTTTAGATAAGGCACTGACAGTGTTAGTTATCACGCAAGGGTATTCTCCAAAAATAATACTTAAACCGATATAAGCGCCATTTCAGGTTCAATTTATAGAATTCCTTTACGTTATCGACAGATTCTAGACCTCTCAAATGAATTTCACATAGTGCATTTTAGGGTACTATTTTTCACCACCTCACTTACGTTAGCATTCGAAAAAATCATCGTAAACGCCAGTGATCACTGGCTCTACCGATGTCATCTTCGAGGTATATTTTGTCAGCAACGCAACCTAACCACACATCCAGCAATGTTCAAGAACGGCTTATTTCAGCGGCGTTCGACTTATTTATGCATCACGACTACAACAAAGTGACAACACGCCAACTAGCAGAGACCGCTAACACATCGTTGTCGTCAATAAACTACTACTTCGGCGACAAACAAACGCTCTACAACGAAATGGTTCGCCAACAATTTAGCAACATCGAATCCGCGCTTAAATCATCTTTTACCGAGAATGGCGGGATAAATTTTGAATTACTGATGATGTCTTACCATGAAGCCCACCAAAAAAATCCACATTTCCCCGCATTTTTCACCCGAATACTGGCCTTCAAAGATGGCCCAGGGTACCTCCTTCTCGCAAATATTCTCGATCATAAACGCGAACTTCTCGGCAAAATGATAGCGAGTAGTCAACGCCACCAAGGCATGCGTGATGACGTCGACCTTGATGTACTTCGTATCATCATGATGTCGCTAAGCGTGTTTCCATACCTAATCAGAGACGTGATTCATACCGGTGAACAAACAGACGCAGACGACGCCCTGATGGCAAACATCGCTCATTGTGCGGGTGAATTGTTGGGCTCCTGCCTTTACAAAAATTGAGCGTCGATTGCAACGATTTTTGCAACACAGTGAGCCCTATTCGACCGGCAGTTTTGATCGATACCGATTCTATGCATGCCTATTATGGATCGCGAGATGGTCACCAAAAAACTTTGCACGGAGCCGTACATGCACATTGATGACGCCAGCAAGATGCTCACCGACATAAACCAGTCGTTGTCGTTGGTACCCAATAGCACGGTTAATTGGTCAGCGTTATTGTCAACCATCTGCACTTACACGGGCGCGCAATCAGCGAAACGGGTGCGAATTAATCCATCTGCGTCGATAACACCAAGCGACGATACTACTCGTGTATGGAGACTCAATAACGACGGGGCGGCCCTACTACTGAAATTTTCGCATCCTGAAACATGCCTCTCGGCTGATGATCTTTGGCAAGATTTTGGCGCACCTATCCGGGCAATTTTTCAACTAGGCGTGGCCTGGGATTTGAGACTTCACTGCTCAGAGGTTCAATTACTGAACGATCATCAATTATTGGCGGAAATGCTAAACATTCAGTTATCCGAGGCGAAAATTGCCGCAGCATTCTGCACTGGCAACAGCGCAAAAACAATTGCCAGCGATACTGGGTACACGCTGCATACCGTCTACTCGTACATAAAGAAGCTCTATAAGCAGCTAAATATTCACTCTCAATCTCAGTTAACGATAGCACTGTGGCGGTATATTCCTGAATAGATAATCTCGATCAAATCGTATCTAAATGTACCCCAAAGCCACTCTACATCCATCCGTTCAAAATCTATAGTTCACCCCAACACAGAGTAACCAGCGAGATGAATACTTCACGCTTGGCGCACTACGTCGCGTCTATAATAACGGCTACCGCATCGACCCGCCCTATCAATGACATTCTGGCAGCGATAAGCGATGACATCGAAGCCGATCAATACCAACTCGTCGCGCTGGATCACGCAGACCTTTTAACACCCTCTGAAGGGTTTTTTATACGTACCTCAGAAAACACAATATCGGCGTCATTCTACTCGTTAGAATCCGGACGGCTATTACTCAACTTTTCACGCAGTGCTTCTGATTCGCTATTCAATAGTCGGGCAAGACGATTTCTAAACAATCTATACCCTCATTTGGCCATCTACTTTCAACTGACACTTCCGGATCTTGCCGTTAACGATGAAGAGAGCCTTTGGCATGCGCGTTACTCCGGCGTCGCACGTCCGCTATGGGTGATCGATCGATCATCGAACTTGCTGTACAGTAATGAACTGACGTCATCTTGTTCACTTTATCTGACACCCAAAAATAGTGCTCTGATTACCGTTAAGTCGGGCGATAGCATACTACTTACGGATGTGCTAGAAACGTTGGATTCCCCTCGATCCCGCAGTATCAAGCCCGTTAAACTATGTGATGGGAGTACCCACGAACGATTTTGGATAGGCCGAACCAGCCAGGCTAACCGTTTTATGGTGCTGGGCCCCAAGCCGTTACCTTCCATCGAGGATTTAAAACGTACTCATGAGCTAAGCCAACGTAAAGCAGAAATATGCGTATGCATCATGCGGGGCCACACAACCAAATCGGCGGCGGAGTCACTTTCTATTTCAAACAATACGGTTCGAAATGTGTTATCTAGTTGCTTCGAGCAGTTTGGGGTTCGTAATCAATCGGAATTGATTCTTCGCCTATTAGTTCGCTAACGAACCCTAACAGAAAGTGCGCGATCGACGCTGACCACCTTGGCTCGCCAGCCCATTCAGTATTAGACACAACACTGTTAAACCCGGCGTTCCGGCTCACATTCACTCAATGTTAAGTGGCATTACCTTCACGTACAGGTACACGCTCGGTAACGCGGATGAATACCCGTAAAAGTCGACCACTCATCATAAGTTAGAGCGACAAACACTATGCATTAAATACGTAATTTTTGTACAGGGTACATTTTGGGGTGGACGAACCAAACTTTGAACAAATTCGCAGCAAACGCCACAGATTACAAAGCTGCTTTGGCATAATGATAAGAATGGCTACATTGTCCGCGAATTCATTTCTTTCGCGCTGTGAGGCCTTTCATGAAAAACATCAAACACTGTCTGCTCACCTTCTCTGCCGTATGCTTATTATCCGCCTGCGACTCAAACGACAATCGCAATAATGGCCAATATCAGAATATCGATCTTGATAATCGTAAAGTCATTAGTGACGAGCTCAGCGGCGTGTGGTTATCACTGGCCGAAACCAAAGCGTCCGTAAAAATGGACAATACCACCCTCAAGGGCAAACAGTTGATAAAGGAATATCTCATTATCGACAAAGCCGATAACACATTGACAATGAAGGGTTGCGATACCGACATTCAATACACAATCAGCGGCAATAAACTACTGCATGAACAACACGGAGACGACGGTTTAGATCTAGATTTCAGCATTATTGATCAAAGCGAAATTCGTGGGGTTGTTAGCAATCAAGACGACAGTGGGAGCGTTGAAACAAACCTTCGAATGGTAAAAGTCGCAATAGAAACCAGCGATCAATTCGCCACGGCTTCTATTTCAGGCACCCTTGACGGAAATACAATATCCGATACGCTGCCGCTGCGCTGCTTTAGCGAAAAATGGTCCACGCAAACAACAACCTCAGAAGGAAAAACAATCGACGAAACGGCTCACGAAATTGAATTTGAAACAACGGATGAAAATATCAACTTTAATGCCAGTATTGAAGCCGGTGAAGACTACTATCGCTTTAGCCGCATGATTGAAGGAAGCCTTTATACCACCAGTGGTAGCGCTGAAAAAAACGAAACTCGAATTCTTTCGATCGACACCTCAGCCACAAGTGCAACCGCAAGAATTTTTGACGGCGCTAACACCGCCAATATCAATGTAGACTTGGATCTATAGCAATACTGAGCTAGAAGCCAGGGAGCCTCTGAATAATTGACGACGGCCATTCTGAATGAAAGGCCGATTAATTTCACGCATAAAAAAGCAGCCTATTGGCTGCTTTTTATTTTACCAGACTACCCACTCTGAATAGCAGCAGCCTGTACTGAATAAATTATTGTCCGAGCAACCAGAACGCAGCGGTTACAACAGCCATTGCCAATATCACTACAGCAGCAAGACCATCTGCTGCGCCGTCGCCATTTTCAATTGTTTCGTTATCAGCCATGGTGTGCCTCCAATCTATGGTTATTAAAATCTGGCCGGCATTATAGAGATGCGGCCAGAGGTTGTCATCAAGCTTTGGCGAGTGACAAGCCGCGGCCGATGGCATAGTACTTGATGCCCTTATCAGCCATTGCTTCAGGGTCATACAGGTTTCGACCGTCAAAAATCACGTTATCAGCAACAGACTCTTTGATGACATCAAAATCCGGTGAACGGAATGACTTCCACTCGGTACAAATAACCAAAGCATCCACACCTTTCAGAGCAGCCTCTTTCGTACCGCACAGGCTCAATTTTGGCTGATTTGGGTATATATGCTGAGTTTCTTCCATGCCGGCAGGATCGTAGGCTCGAGTGCTAGCACCTGCTGCCCAAAGCTCTTCCATAATCACGCGGCTGGATGCTTCGCGCATATCGTCTGTTTGAGGTTTAAACGACAAACCCCAGATCGCAAATGTTTTGCCCGTTAAATCGTCACCGTAGAATGACTTGATTTTTTCGACCAGAGTCAGCTTCTGACGCGCATTGACATTCTCAACCGCATTCAACAAATCTGCGTGATAACCGTATTCTTCTGCGGTTTGCTTGAGTGCTGTTACGTCTTTCGGGAAACAAGATCCCCCGTAACCACAACCCGGATAAATAAACTGGTAGCCAATACGTGGATCCGAGCCAATGCCATTACGCACGTGCTCGATGTCGGCACCTACCAATTCAGCAATACGAGATAACTCATTAATAAAGCTGATCTTAGTCGCGAGCATCGCGTTCGCAGCGTACTTGGTCAGCTCCGACGAACGACGATCCATAAACATTACGCGGTTATGGCTACGATTAAATGGCGCATAGAGTTCACTCATGCGTTTCATGGCCTTTTCATCGTCAGTACCGACAACGATACGATCCGGCTTCATGAAATCCTCAATCGCATTACCTTCTTTGAGGAATTCAGGGTTCGACACAACGGCAAATGGTGTATTGACGCCGCGTTTTTTGAGTGCCGCAGCAACAGTTGCTTCTACTTTATCGCAAGTGCCAACAGGCACAGTTGATTTACCAACAACGACTTTATAGTCATTCATGTACTGGCCAACGGTATCCGCAACCGCCAATACATACTGTAAATCAGCAGAACCATCTTCTTGCGGTGGTGTACCCACCGCGATAAAAATAACGTCTGCGTGCTCGACACCTTTTTTAGCATCCGTTGTAAACGTCAAATCGCCACTGGCGACAGCATCTAATACAACGCGATCCAAACCTGGCTCATAAATAGGGATATCGCCCTGCAACAAGCGCTGAATCTTGTTTTCGTCGATATCCACACAACATACGCTGTTGCCAACGTCAGCCAAACACGCTCCGGTGACTAGACCAACATATCCCGAACCAAATACAGTTACCTTCATTGCTAACCAAATTCCTGAGTCAAACGTAAATTAGGCGGCCATATTACACGATTTCTTATGACATTTCGGTTTCTCAACGCATTTTTTTTATAAGCAACTATCGCTGCGAACTATCCCTACAATCGCGGTTCAATTCATTCAAAACATGGGATAAAACACCAAACCATGATCGTTTTTGTCAGTCATATTGATGGCAAGATGTCATTGTTTTTTTACCATCAACCCGCATACTTGCGTTCGTAAAAATGCATATACCAATTTTCATGTTTATCCGAGGTAACAATAATGCGTTCTGAATTAGCCGATAAACTGGGCCTTGAAGTCCCTATTTTCGCGTTCACACACTGCCGTGACGTAGTAAACGCTGTCAGCCAAGCTGGCGGCATTGGTGTTTTAGGTGCTGTAGGCTTCAGCCTTGAGCGCTTGAAAGAAGAATTAGATTGGATCGACGCTCACATTGGCGACAAGCCATACGGCGTTGATATCGTTATCCCTCAAAAATATGAGGGCATGGGCGAGATGGATCCTGAGAAGCTGGAAGAAATGCTGGCTGGCATGGTTCCGCAAGAACACCACGATTTCGCAACCAAACTGCTGGCTGACCACGGTGTTCCAGAGTGGCCTGACAAAGACGACGAAATGGGTCTTTTGGGCTGGAACGAAGCGATGGCTTCAATGATGGTTGACGAAGCAATTAAACGCCCTAACTGTCGTTTAATCGCTAACGCACTGGGTACTCCGCCAGCTGACATCATCAAACGCATCCAAGATTCTGGCCGTTTGGTTGGCGCATTGTGCGGTAAAGTTAAGCAAGCGAAGCAACACGAAAATGCTGGTCTTGATTTCATCATCGCTCAAGGTACTGAAGGTGGTGGTCACACCGGTGAAGTGGGCTCCGTTGTTCTTTGGCCTGCGATCATCAATGCCGTGAACACACCTGTATTGGCTGCCGGTGGTATCGGTTCTGGTCAACAAATGGTTGCTGCTATGGCAATGGGCGCTGCTGGCGTATGGTCTGGTTCTTTATGGTTGGCTGTAGAAGAAGCTGAAGCTGAGCCAGCTCAGAAACAGTCTTACTTCGATGCGACTGAAGAAGACACTGTACGTTCACGCTCATGGACAGGCAAGCCTTGTCGTATGCTTCGCAACGAGTGGACCGACGCATGGAACACCGAAGGCAACCCTGAGCCATTAGGCATGCCTCTGCAAGGTCTAGTAACTGCCGATGCGATCCGTCGTACTCATACTTACGCAGCTAAAGGCGAATGTCAGAAAGTTGCCTTCAACCCGGTTGGTCAAGTTGTTGGTCAAATCAACCACGTTGAAACTTCACGTGGCGTTGTTGAGCGTCTGTTGACTGAATACGTTGACACTATTGAGCGTCTGAACAGCTTGATGCCTGAATAAGTATTGGCTTTTCTGCCCAATAAAAAAACCGGCTTATGCCGGTTTTTTTTATGCCTGCCGTCTATCCGTTACTACGTAACAGCGCCTACTTAACGTTATAAGCTAACCACACGAAGCATCAAACTCAGATTACGTAGAAGATGCTTTGGGCATAAATAACTGCATTTTCAAGCAACACTGATTATCGCTTTCAGGAAAATCTTCCCGTTGAGCTAGACGCTCAACATACTGATACGATGGCATCTTCTGAGCAAAAATATCTGGGAGGAAATCTTCATCCAAATATGGCGCGTTCAACAAGGCCATAATTTGTGCATCCTCGGCCAGCATCGGCTCAAGCTTGCCGATAAGACGGGTATAGTCCTTGTCGGCCTCGAAGCTGCCTTTCTGCCGTGACGGTGGATCACAAATTATCAGATCGTAGGGGCCGTACTTGGCAAGTTTACGTGTTGAGCGAAACACATCGTGTGGCAAAAAACTGACACGCGCACCGTCGAATTTGTTCAGCTTATGATTGACCTTTCCGGTCGCCAGTGCTGATTTAGCCATATCGATATTAACGACACTCTGTGCACCACCCGCTAACGCCGCAACAGAAAACGAACAAGTGTACGCAAACAGGTTAAGAACGCGTTTACCTTCAGCGTTTTCGCGCACCCACTGACGCGCCGGTTTTGCATCAAGAAAAAATCCAATGTTCTGGTTTCGTCCGAATGTCAGCGCGTAGCTCTCTCCCGCTTCATGCGCGACACAAGCATCTGGCATATCGCCGTAAATCACATCTTGAACCGACTTGCCTTTTTCACGGTGCTGAACCAATACGGCATCGACGCCTGGAATGCGCTCAGCTTGTGTTTTCACAATGTCGCACAACCGCACAAACACCGGTTCATCAACATCTCCATACATCACTACCCAAACAACCGGGCTAAACCAATCGACATTAACAAATTCAAGACCTTCAAAGCAGTGACCACGCCCGTGAAAGAGGCGTGAAGCATCTGCCGGTAGTTGATCAAAGGCCTTTGCCAACTCAGATTCAAACATTTCGTACATAAGATTTATTCGTAAGAGGTGCTGATAGGATAAAGAACGCGGTCATTATACCCGGTGACAACCGGGTATAAACCACAAAGCTGCTTGTCGAGAGAAGAATCGTTAGTATCAACAATTAACGGCCGACCCTCCAATGCCTTCAATTTTGACTTAGCGCTAATGATCAACCACTGGCGTTTCTTTACCTGCTGAATCACTAATGGCGTCAGCTGCTGGTTGCCACGCCCCAGTAATATGCCCTGATTGCCTGTTGGGGTGATGACGATGAACACTTCGATATCACCGCCCAGCAGAACATCGATGTCACGCCCGGTCAGGTCTGATTGAAGATGCTGCCCATCCTGAATGGCGTCGAACCCGACCAAGGTATTAGGCAATCCTAATCTTTCCATCCAATGCGCGGTGGTCGAGCCTGGGCCGACTAGAAATATCGCCTCTGAATCGAACATCATTTCGGTCAAATAGTCTGCCAGGTCATCAAGAACCAAAGGTTCATGCTCAATGCCACCGATCTTTAGATTCTGCAAATAACGTGGTTCATCCGGCACCATCAAGCTGCCATAGTATTGAGACCGAACTTTACCCTGCCGTAACGCTTGCTCATCGATATCGCGCACGTCCTGTTCGGCTATCTGCGTCAGATCATGGTCAACGATATGGTTAATCACAGAAGCTGTCGCTGCGGGCGAAATAGCAAATACGCCTGATTGCATTTTCACACCACTGGGTAAACCCAAACACGGCACACGGTGCCCAATCACATCAAAAACGTCTCTTGCCGTGCCATCACCGCCACAAAAAACAATCAAGTCGCAGTCTTTATTCAGCAACGCCAAGCACACACTTCGTGTATCGATTGCGGTCGTCGGCGAGTCAGCGCTTTTGGGTGAATAGACGATGGAGATATTGTCGATGTCCGATGCCGCAAGATATTCAGCCCCTAAGCTCGCTTCGCCAGTCAACCAGTGAATATCGTTACTTTCAACCAACGCCAGCATTTGCGCTAAACGCTGCGGTGTGCGCAGCGTTTTTTCAGACGCATCGAGGTACTCGAGCGCACGATCACGCGCTGCACCATCAGAGCCCTTTAAGGCTGCCTCGCCGCCAATACCTGCATAGGTATTTACAACAAGTCCGATTGATAAATTCCGATTACTGGTCATGGAAGATGTCGCTATCTCTCACTAAATATAAAAGTCACCGTTTACACGTTCTCATACGTAAACCTTGAAACAACACAAAACAAAGTAACCGATCAACCCACTATCACTTCTGTCGGGGGCAACGTTGAAACAACCAAACAAACCACCACCAAAACCCGATGACCCGATGGCGTGGCTAGCGGACACACCCTTATTCAACGCTTTTGTCATCGATAATGACGGCAATGAAATCCCGATAACGCGCGCCATGATTGAAAAAAGTTGTGCGGCCCTAGAGGAAACAACAGAGCCCTCCGCCTCCAAAACCGGCCCTGAAATTAATCACTCGCGTTGGTCTGAGACACATTAAAACCAAGCTTTGACGGCTCATCATTTGGCCACAACGCCGCACCAGCGACAGATTGGTAGCTAAAATCGACGCGAAGTGGATACTCTCGCCTGTATCGATCAAAAAAATCAGCTTTTTCTAGTGATGACACGGCCTGATAGCTTGCAGTGAACGTCGCAGAATCCTGTTTAATGTCATATCCGCGCCTAACCAACTCCGACACGTCATCGTCGTCGATCACAATGTCCCGTCGATAATCACCCAACAAGTCCGGTAGCGTCAGCCCCAAATCAAAGTACTCCGACAACGCACGTACAACCATTTCAGTACCACGCAATTTCCCCTGCATGCTGTAGCCAGCAATATGTGAAGTTGCTATAAACAGCTGATCCAGCAATTCATCCGCCGGCTGTGGCTCCTCATCATAGACATCCAATACCGCATAGAGTCGGTTTAAATGTGGCGCGAGTGCCGCGTTATCGATGACCTTCCCTCGGCACGTATTAATGAGAAGCACGCCATCGCGAAGGCTTTCTATTTGCTGCGGGCCAATCATCTTTAATGTTGGATGCGTTCCATCTGTTGTAAGCGGCACATGCAGCGTAACCACATCGGCACTCATAACTTCTTCGAAGGTATTCGTTGCAGCATCCTTGAATGGGTCATAGGCCAAGGTTTTGATGCCCAATGCCGCTAAACGTGATTGCAACGCGCTGCCCACATTACCCAAGCCGACGACACCAATAGACTTATCGGCCCAAACAGATAGATCTGGCTGAAACGCAAACATCGCTGCCAGTACATAGTCAACCACAGCATCAGCGTTACACCCAGGCGCATGCGCATACCCAATGCCAGCATCAGCGATATACGTTAGATCCAAATGATCCAATCCTATGGTGCATGAACCGACAAATTTCACCGGCGTGCCAGCTAACAGATCGGCATCAACTGTCGTCACAGAACGCACAAGCAACACATCGCAATCCACCAAATCCGATGACTGGATCTGCCGACCCGGCATCCATTTAACATCGGCACAGTCGGCCAAATAGGCTTGCAAAGACGGGATATTTTCGTCCGCTACAATTCGCAATCGGGGAGTCATTGGATCATCCTTATCGACAATCATCGAAATCTGTTTGGAGTGTTTGTATCCGTTTTTGTGTTCACTATAGCTGTGACACATCAAACGGATATTGACACCAATTTGCAGGCTGCTCATAAAAATCAGCCAACGCCTCTTGCAAGATGGCCGCTCGGGGCGGCAGGCCGTGTAACTTAAGGTTGGTTATCTGTTCCAACACAGCATCTTTAAACGGAGCAAAGGCTTGCGGATCAAGCGATAGATTATCCAAACTGATATTGAATCTATGACCACAGGCCTGGTGCAACACCCACTCAACTGCCTGCGGCCTAGCTTCAACGAGCGCAAATTCGTGCTGTTTTTCAACACAACGCCCATCAGGCTCGTACCAATAGCCATAATCAACGAGCTCTCGCCGTTGTTTTCCGGCAATACACCAGTGGGCAATCTCATGTAACGCACTGGCAAAAAAACCGTGTGCAAAAACGACTTGATGACAAGCAGAATCACCCTCTGTCGCTGGCAAATAGATGGGTTCACCATCTCCACGGGCTAATTGGGTGTTTTCTTTTTCGGCAAATAAGCCATTAAAAATAGTAATCAGATCAGTAGCATGATGCATGGTAAAGGTGAAATAAGCGGAGTATGATCGAAAGAAGGGCCGATTTCTGAAGTGGTGCAGACTATACTGAAATCAAAATAATTCGCAACATTGGCACTTTTGCCGATTCGGAAGCCAGATGCCGGAAATTCAAGACCGTAAAGTTATCGACTTTTTCAGCGGTAAAGCCCTGCAGGATCTTGCACAAGAAAAAATTATCAGGCTTGCACCAGAACTCGATGGATTGTCCATGCTCTACTCCAACGAGAGCAACCCGGATACCTTCTTTGACATGAAAATCCTCTGCTGGGGCCTAAAGTGGAATGGCGAGGTTGTTGGTTTGGTCCCTTGGCTCAATCAGATCGTTCCCTGCACAGAAATCAAAGACCCGTTAAATGGCAGTTGGGACGGCTACTACGACAAAGATACCGACACTATCTTCTACGATGCGCCCATGCATAAAGTGGTAGAGCTCGAAACCGCCTTTGCCTACTTTGATGATGAAGAAGACGACGACATCACAGAACGCTACCCCATTCAGAAAATACCGGACGCCATTGGTACCCACGCCATGCTGATGAATGAGGATTCCAACTCATTGATCCTCACAGAGGTGAACAGCTGGCAGCTAATGAACGACGGCACCATTACGGCCATGCTGCCAGACCCGAAAAAAGTCACGACAACCCCGATTCTAATGGATGACGAATGCCTCTACCGCTCAGATGAGCACCCGCAGTTTCGCTACTACTTTCAGCACCACATTGCCAATCAGCTGAAAAACAAAGATCCGGAAGCCCTTGATGCCATCGCCCTACTCCTCGAACGCGAGCAGGAAGCAGCACAAAACCCAGCATCTGAAAAAGAAAACAACGGCAGCGAAAATCTAGAGCATGCAGACAACATAAGCGCCGTTCAAGACGCTGCACACGAACAAACAGACCCGCATTCAGCAGAAGGCACTTCGACAGAAATATCTACACAAGAGCCTGAAGAATCAACCAAAGAACAAACGGCAGAGCTTATAACACTAAGAACCGAACACGCTCACGACACCGACGACAGCGCGCGAGACGACTAATTACATTCGTTATTTGATATAGCTCTGTCAGAGAAAGATTGAACCAAAAGCGAGATATAGGGAGCGCACAAGAAAACCTAATTGCGTCTTACGCCGCGCCTGCTTTACGGATTTTGTAGTGAAACTCATCACCGACTTGTTTATGTTCTAAGAGCTCGTGATCCAGAAATACGCAAAACTTCGGTATATCTCGTTCAGTCGACGGATCAGTCGCCAGTACGTGGAACACTTCACCTGCGGCTAATTCGCGCACCTTTTTATGCAACAACATGACCGGCTCAGGGCAAAATAACCCGCGCGCATCGAGGGTCTTGATTTCTTCTTCGCTCATCGTTCTATCTTTTACTACCAGTTATGACCTATTACCACGGGTCTATTGCGAACGCCTGAAAGGATTCAGACTCGATCACAGCGTTTCTTAGGCTCCTGCCAAGCTATTCTCGATCTGCCATGCTACCGAACATGGCTCGCGCTGTATCTGCGGGCAGGATATTACAGGTTTCTGATTCAACATCAAAACACAGACACGCCTCGCCGGTATTTAACACACGCTTTAGATCTCTAACCTTAGCGGCCAAAGAGGCTTCTGTTTCACCATAATCCGTTCCATCACGACTGGCGATATCCTCTAAAACTCCATTGAGAGCGCTCTCATCAAGAGATTGGAACGGTATGATCATTACAGCGGTCTCTCATCTTTTTAATATAACAAAATACGGCATTCGAACGCGTGACCGCCATTAACGACCTACTTCATCACGCCGGGCTTCTCGTCCTGATCGCAGCGCATCAACCATGGCTGCTATTGCCAACACAAGGATCCCTATCACGCCAATCAGCGCAAGATAGCCACCAACAGCCAACTGGCTCGTAAACGCATAGAATGCAACAACGCCGCTTATCACCATACCCAAGATTGTTTCAACCACGTTTAGACCCGCAGAATGCGGCTTTAGCGCCAAATCAAGCAGTGCTAGAAGTAACGGCAACCCAAACAAAATGGCTAACCCCCAAGTTGCCCAAACCGTCTCGCGTTCTTCTATAGCGAAGCGCTCTACGATAATTGGCTCAGCATTCGATTTATACGGCGGTGGGTTTTGCGTGCATGTTGCCAACGGCAGAAACAGGCTGGCAACAACAAACAGGGTCATAAGCACTTTTATCTTGCGAACCATAAGAATCCTCAATTTATTATTGTTATCAGGTGGAATACAAATTTACTCTATCGGCACAGAGTAACAGAGGCGGAAGAACAGGCCCAGAGCAGCAACCCATCAGATTGCTACTTTGCCGATTAAACAGAAAACAACAGTGGTATCCAGAAATGGGCCGTGTACGGTAATCACAGGATACCGCGAAAGGCCCACCCATATGCAAGATCAGGGCTTAATTTCACCGCGCAACGGCTTGATAAACTTCAGCGTCATACGATCGCTTTCGCCAATCGCCAGATATTTCTCGCGATCCGTGTCGCCGAGACGCAACGACGGCGGCAACGTCCAAACACCGCGGGGATAACTCTTCTGATCGGCCGGGTTGTTATTGATATCAGAACGCGCCAATAGCTCAAATCCGGCACCCTTCGCCAATTCAATAACGTAGTCCTCCGTTACATACCCAGAATCAATCATGGCCTGCATCTGCGTACCGGGTTTCGCCCGATGCTCTACAACACCCAAGATTCCTCCAGGCTTCAGCGCCTTGAACATAGCGGTAAATACGTCGTGCTGGGTGCCCGCCGACATCCAGTTATGCACATTGCGGAAGGTCAGTACTTTATCTGCCGACCCTTTCGGCGCAATCTTGTCATGCTTGGGCGGCTGAAGAGTTGTTACAACAACGTCGCTGTAGTACTTGGGTTCTGACTTGATCCAGTCCACAAAACGCGCACGCGCATTTCTGTAGAATTTTACATCTGAATCAGCGCTAAATTGAGCCGCGTAAAGCGTTCCGCCATGCATCAAATACGGCCCCAAAATAGCCGTATACCAACCGCGGCCGCCGGGCCAGATTTCAACAACTGTGTCGCTCGGCGCAACGCCAAAGAACTCCAGCGTCTTTAGCGGGTGTCGGTAAACATCTCTGCCCTTTTCCGCCGTTGTTCGCTGCGGGCCATTAATTGCGGCTTTTAGCGCACCAGCATCAAAGGTTTCTTGGCCCCCATGAGCCAGAACCGAGGAAGCACCGGTGAGATTGAATGCTATCAACGAAGCCAATAGGCTCAGTTGCTGTAAGTGGCGGAGGGATGATTTCATGGCTGGCATCCTTTAAAGTATCCAATATGGGTTTTGAGCGCTTTGTGGAAACAAAACAATCATTTAAAAGCGAATTTCATCGGTCTATGATGGCTAAGCAGCTTAACTGAAAAGTGAGCAAGCGTTTTTAATAACAATATTTACGCATCACGCTGAGCATTTTGCCACAAGAATGTCTTAGCAATAATAGAGATATTTTCACAAAGCGGTAACCAATCCTTCACCATTAGCCAAAACAGGATCACACTATGCAACAGGCCCTCGTTTTTACTTTTATTGGCAACGACAAACCCGGAATCGTCGAACGCTTGTCTAATCTAGTTGCCTCTCATGGCGGAAACTGGCTTGAAAGCCGTATGACCAAGCTCGGTGGCAAATTTACCGGCGTTGTTCAGATTAGCATCGATCAAGATAAGATCGAAGATGTAAAACAAGCCCTAAACAACGCCGCATCCGACGAGCTGGCAATACTCCTTGAATCCGGTACGCATGACGTTGAGCAGCCCGCCCATAAAACCATCAAACTATCGATCATAGGTCTTGACCGAGCAGGCATCGTACGAGAAATCGCTCAAGGTTTGATCCAGCATGGCTTTAACGTCATCGATATGCACACATTGACTGAAAGCGCACCGATGGCAGGCAACCTACTGTTTAAAGCAGAGGTTACTGTTGATACGCGCAGCGATGTCGACATGGAAAAGTTTTCTGAAGATATTGAAGATATCTGTAACACGTTGGATATTGACTGGAATCTGGAAGAGATTCGCTGAATCCCGCGTCTAAAAGCGAGTATGAATGGGCAGCGCTGCTCACTGGCGACAGCGGCACCAGTCGCTAAAGCGCAAGCCTAGTTAAATGTTTGTTAGCGGGCCGCACAGACCCACCGGGGTAGCAGGTGCGGAACAGCAGAGCAGAAGTCTTAGAAGTGCAGCGACTACTGCTTACGCCGCTTCAACAGATTTAAGCAGGCAATGGTTAACGCTGCAAAAACTATAATGGCGAACAAACCTGTCACCGCGCTCATAAAGAACGCCCAAATGACGCTCGGCTCGACATCAAATACGTCAATAGCAGCCCAAACAAATACAACAAATGTCAGTATCGCCAGGATCATAGTCTGCCACTTTCGGAAAAGCTTCAGCATAATTCAGATGCCCTCCTGGGCAATAGATCGATCAACTTCAATCAGCTCAACAGGTGCGCCACCTTCATCGATAAAGGCAACCTTAACACCAGCGCTGGGGCTATTTGGTGCGATGATCACCGTTTTACCTTTAAGCGCCTCTTCAAGGTCATTCACTTCAAAGCAGATATGAGGAACGGTTTTCACCAAATCCGGATATGGCGCATCGTCGGCAAATCGAACCCACTCAATATGGAATTCACTTTCGTCATAGCCCGAAGCGCCGAGCTTCAAGTGCTCGTGCCATACCTCGCCTTCACGCTTTTCTGTTGTCGGAATACCTAGGTGATGATATTTGCGCATTGCCATCCTCAATCCCGTATGTGAATAAACATCGATTTAGACAACGTCAGCTCAACAACATCAGCTCAACGACCGGTCAAATAGCGCTTACAAGCCCGTAAAATCCGGCTTACGTTTTTCCATAAAAGCCGTCATCGCTTCTTTGGCTGCTGGCGCCTGAAGCTTCTCGACAAAAATCGCTAACTCGTGGTGGAGGCGATCCTGAACGGGTTCATCGTCACGGCGCAGCAATTGTTTAGTCGCTACCAACGCGCCGCGCGCCTTGCAGGTGAGTTTCTCGGCATATGTCATCGCGGTTTGCAGAGCTTCACCGGTTTCGGTTTTTTCCGCGGCCAGCCCCATTTCCAACGCTTCGTTCGCGTCAAAAGTATCGCCCGTCAGCAGCAGATGCGCGGCTTGTTGATACCCAATTAAACGTGGCAAAAGTAGCGATGATGCTGCTTCAGGAACAATCGCAAGATTCACAAACGGAAACGCGAAACGTGCGGTTGAGTCACAGATAACACGCTCACAATGCAGCAACAAAGTACAACCAATGCCGACGGCAAACCCTTCTACCGCAGCAATCATCGGGATTTCACAACGAGCTATCGCCTGCAAGAAACAATACACCGAGCTTTCTTCATCCATTGATGGATCAGCCAAAAACTCACCGAGATCATTACCGGCGGTAAAGTGTTCACCGATACCGGTAAGTATCACAACTTTCACGTTGGTATCTGCTGAAGCTGTGTTGACTGCGTCAGCCATTGCCTGATACATATCGGCAGTCAATGCGTTTTTCTTTTCCGGGCGGTTAATTCCCACAACGCAGATCGCATTATCGGTTTGAACAGTTATTTGCTGCATGGTAACTCCGGTTACAAAGCGCTCAGGGCTTTCTTGCCCTTCGAAAATTAATCTGCATCTTGATCAGTGTTCGACCATTGTATGCCAAGAGACTGATAAAACTGGAACAATTTGTGCTGCTGCGCGGCGCTTTCTAAGCAAACCACGCGCGCTTTCGGCTTGAGCCACCGCGCTGTCATCAGCGTCGACGACGCACCGGAGATAATACAAGCATCATCGGCCAGATAGCACAGCAACCATTCAAAGGGGATATTCGCACCCAACCAGTCGGCGCCGTCGGCAGCCGGAAACATACCACGAAGCGTTTCCAAGCAATCTCTTGGATGTGTTTTTACCAGCGTTGTTTCATCAGATGCAGCAAGCTTTTGATTCATGTGCTCGGCAAAAGCTGCCGAAATAACCGACGAATGTGGCAACAATACTAAACGCTGATAATCCGACAATGAATGTGGCAATGCCAAATTCATACTCGCGGATTGTTGTTTAGACACCTGCAAGAATGCCTCTCGATCAATCGCAGAGATTGATTTGCTGCGAAAACCTGGCAATGCATGATCCGGAAACAATAAGTGAGCATCAGAAATCCAACGGCTTCCTCCAATGAAGGGGGGACGTTTCAGCGCCATTCGGTAGCGTAGGGATCTTATGCAAAACTCCGCACAGTCGGCGATGATATTTTTACTGAAACCGGTATAACTGTACAAACCGTCGTCAAGATAATGCCCTGTCGCATCGCTGCCGGCGGCAATCATCGCCGCTTGAAACTCAATACGTCTGTCGTTGCCCGTGTAGATGTGACCAATCCCACCACCGTTACAGCGTTGTTGCAATCGAGCGATTGCTGCTTGACGATCACCTGCATCGGAGACATTGTCAAAACAACCCAGATTCTCCCATGGCATAAGATCAACTGGACGTTTCTGATCAATAAACATCAACACACACTGGGCATCCAACGAATGCGCCACTGACGCCGCCATCAGCGCGTTGAATTGCGTAGATACCAAAAAAAGATGTGTCATAGAAAACGTTTCAATCGTGTAGCAAGGCTCTCAAAATGGGCCTCATCCGGCTTTCGCCAGTCGCCTTGCACATGGTACTGAGTCTGTAGGTGCGCCAAAAAATGCTCTCGCAACTGGCTATCGAAACTAACACTCCCCACACAAGCGATGGCGTTGACCAGTTCAGCTTGATTTGATGCGCACAAAACGACCTCAGGTATCGCATAACACGCCTCACCGAGCACGATAACCTTCTTCCCATAAGACAATGCCTCAATACCAACGGTCGAGTTGATGGTGATCACCGCATCAGCATCTTCAATCAGGGTTTGAGTCGCGACGCCATTGGCAAACATCGCCTTGTTGTTATCAATTTCAGTATGCAAATAATCGTAGTCTACGTAGCTGGATGGATGCTCTTTGAAAACGATTTTGTAAGGGCTATCTGAGGGCAACGCATCGACAACAGCCTGGCTCAACTGCGCCATATTTTTGATCCAAGGTGAGTACGAAACAATCTGCGAATCTGAATCAACTTGGAACGGTACAAAAATGTACCTCTCAGGGAGCGCGCCTTCGCCGCTGATTTTGTCGGTGACTTGTGCTCTTACATTGAGGGACTTCGATGTAAATGCAGGCAGACTTTCTTGGGAGCGATAGAAGTCAGCATCCCTCGGCAAGCTATTACCCGCGTTAATTCCCTTTTCATCGCACACTGTTGTATCTGGCAGCAATCCGTTTTCCATAAAACAGCATTTGATACCCAATGATCGCGCCGCGCCAACAAAAATAGCCTGCCTGAACTTAAGCCCATTCCAGACTACCGCCAGCTCAGGGCGTTTTTGTTGAAGATAAGCAACGTCCGATGCGTAACGGAATCGCGCCATCAATTGATAGGCAAACCGCTGCAATGCAGTTGCAGGTTGCGAGCGCCGGCTGCTTTTATCAATCAGCTTGTAATTAACCGCCGTGCGGATCACGTCTTGATCTGGCTTTATCAGAGCCGCAAGCGAAGGCAGACCAAACTGCTTATGGGTATAGATTTCACCTTCGAAACCGCCCCTGCGGATAACCTCAGTGAAGTATTTACCTAAATCACGGCGGGATTGGAAAAAAAGAATCATGAGCGTTGGCTTTCTGACACTATCTTTTGGATAAATGCTGATGGGCGGCTGTCCCGCTCAACAACACCGATTTTTTCTAGCGTCTCAAGTTCTTCACTCGAAAATAGAAAGTTGTGGTATTCCTCCCGCAATCGACCCGCCTCAAGCATATCTGCCCAGCGACGATAATGATCACCGATCCGAATTGTTTTAATGTCTTTGCGTCGAATGACTTCTGTTCGGTTAGCGACATTTTTTTCAAACTGCGCATAGCTACGCACCGGAAAGTGAATAACGCTAATATCATCGAGCGTCGTTTTGCTCCAAAACCTCAGATGTTTAGCGCGGTGGTTACCACCATTGAGTTTTAACAGCCCGTGTGGATTCAACGCAACTTTAGGGCCGATAGTCGACAGCAACATAGCAATGCTGTCTTTTTCGATCTGTGTTTCACTACTGAAAACAATCGGGCACGATACTTTTAAATCCGTATTGAGGAATGAACCGTCTTCCATCGCTGGCGTCGGCAACATATTAAAACGGTTAACCGTGATAATGGCCTCCTTGCGATTTAGTAAGTTCTTAAGTGACTTCCCGTCATCACGTGGCAGCCAGAATTCATCGGCATCATTGCAGATCACACGATCTGGATTGAAAGCCTTTCGACATGCCGAAACGATCTCTTTGCGCCATTTGTGGAACTGATAGGTATGCTCAGTTTTATCAACAATGTGAATTGGCATTTCCTTGGAAAGCTCATCCAACAGCTCACGTGTTCCATCGGTAGAACCGTTGTCCATGATGGCAAACGCTTCGACGCCCATGGCGTGATGAAACCTGAGATTTGTTTCTAAAATATCGAGTTCGTTCTTAACCAGATAAGCGGCTGCTAACAACGTAGGACTCCCACAAAATATAAAGATCCGGCATGAAAACCGAACCCTCTATGAATCTTTATCTTTTTCTTATTGGCCAACACAACGCGCACACCATTGCCATACACAGACCAACCATTGGTCAAACATGATACCGCTTACCAACGATGATTGCTCTGGCATTGCGTCACTTTTTACCGTGAAATCAATGATGTGACGCGACAACATCCGCGATCGGGCTTTGCAACCGTCGAATAACGCCGATTCTCTGCAAAATATCGATTTCATTCTCGCAAATACTCATTCGATCGAATTCCTCGCGCAACCTCCCTTCATTCATCAATTCTACCCATCGGCGATAGTGATCACCCATCCGGGTTTCCGGGTTAGCTTTCAGCAAGGCAGCACGATTTTGGATGTTTTCAGAAAAATGAGCATAGCCGCGAATCGGATAGTGATGAACTTCGATACCCGGCTCGCTTCTACTGGCCCAAAATCGCAGGTGCTGGGCTCGATGATTCCCCCCCTTAATTTTTAACAATCCACGCGGATTCACGACGACTTTAGGGCTAATTTTAACCAGCGGCATGGAAATCCGGGTGCGCTCTAGCTGATCATTTTTCACATATAAAACGGGGTTAACAACTTTAGCATCGGCCTGCCAATACGGCCGATTAGACTGAAGAGCTTCTTTCGATTGAACATAATTGTAACGCTGAACAGTGACTACAGCGTCTCGGTCACGTAATTTTGATTTCAAATCTCCGCCAGACGAGCACACCCAAAATTCGTCAGCATCATTCGAAATCACAAGGTCGGCATGGAGCTGCGAGACAGCCTGATGGGCGAGCGATGTCATCCATTGGCTTTGAAGGTAATCAGAGGAGGAATTCTGTACAACATGAATATCCAATTCATGTGAGAGATCGGCCAACAGGTCATCCGTCTGATCCGTGGAACCGTTGTTCATAACGAGAAAAGCATCAACGCCCTGCTCCGCATGAAACCGTATATTATCTTCGAGTATTCGTGCTTCGTTTTTGACGAGTAATGTCATCACCAACTTCATTTGCCCAATCCTCTCTCATGAGATTCGGGGCAACAAGTCGGCGAACGAGGCTCAGGATCTCACGATATAATCGCGTACGCGTTCCGGGCCAATCCTTTCATAGCAGGGAATAACTCCATCACTGCGTACCAACGGACACTCACGCTTCATGCATGGCGAGCAGTCAAAATCCGACTGCAAACTCTTAACGTTATCCCCTACCAGGCCGGTTAATTTGCTGTTGGTTGAGCCGTAGAGCCCAAGGGTATGCGTACCCAATGCGCCGGCTATATGACTTAATCCCGTGTCACTACCAACAACGGTATGTGCGTTCTGCAATAGATACGCAATACTGGTTAGCGGCAGACGATCTAACACTACCGCACCACTGTCTCCTGCGATCTCATACGCTCTCTGCCGTTCGGCATCGTCACCCCAAGGAAGATATACCTGGAAGCCCCGTTGCTGCATGTCTTCAGCAAGTGCCTGCCAATACGCAACCGGCCAGATTTTGCTGGACCAGTTAGTACCATGCAAAAACACCAGATAAGGCGTATCCACTGGCATATCAAGATTTGACGGGCGCTCAATCGATAATCCAAAAGATAACGGTAGGTTGGACAGCAAATATCCGTTGACTGCTGCCAATAATTGCCGATTTCGATCAATGGCAGTTCGCTCTCTGCTGATCGAATGGCGGATGTCATAGGCTCTGCTTGCCAACGGTTCACGTATGCTGTGTTTGTCATAACCGTGCTTTTCGCCGTCTAACCACCGCACTATCCATGCACTTTTCACCAACCCTTGTGCATCGATGACAAGATCAAAATCTTCGGTCTTTAAATCTACCTTCAATGCGGCAATTGCTGCACGGGTTTCTTTGGCAAACGGTTTTTTACGCCAAGCTCGAACAGCGCAGGTGTGGACTTTAGTAACCGCGGGGTGCCAGTAAGGAATATCCCGAAAAGACTCCTCGACCAACCAATGGAGCTCAACATCGCCCATCGCATGGTGTAAATCCGTGACTGCCGGCATGGCGTGGATCAAGTCACCGAGCGAGGTTGTTTTAACAAGTAGGATTTTTTTCATCAATCAGATTCAAGGCTGAAGGGTTTTCACAAGGGGGCGCAATATACCTGAATCACCGGCAGATGTCGTGATTCAGGCATCCTACGCACTAGCAGATACTCTACAGGCAAACGCATCTCAACTAGCAGCCTGTATCGCTGTAAGCGCAATCGTGTAAATAATATCGTCAACTAACGCACCACGGGATAGATCATTAACAGGCTTCTTTAAACCCTGCAGCAGCGGACCAACACTAATAACATTGGCACTGCGCTGCACGGCTTTGTAGGTAGTATTACCGGTATTCAGATCCGGAAACACAAACACTGTTGCCTTTCCGGCAACCGGGCTATCAGGTGCTTTGGATGCCGCAACGCCAGCGTTTGCAGCTGCGTCGTACTGCAAAGGCCCGTCAATCACAAGATCTGGCCGCTGCTCTTTAGCAATACGGGTTGCCTCCACCACTTTATCAACGTTCTTACCGTGGCCAGAACTACCCGTGCTGTAGCTGATCATGGCTACACGAGGCGGAATACCAAATGCTTTGGCGCTATCAGCACTTTGTATAGCAATGTCGGCTAGCTCCTGCGCATCCGGTTCAGGATTCACCGCGCAGTCTCCATAGACCAACACCTGGTCCGGTAGACACATAAAAAATACTGACGAAACCAATGAGACACCCGGCCGTGTTTTGATCAACTGCATCGCTGGCAGAATGGTATTCGCCGTTGTGTGCACCGCACCAGACACAAGCCCGTCCACATGATCTTGATGTAACATCATGGTGCCAAGCACCACATTGTCTTCAAGCAGCTGCCTTGCCCTTACTTCGTTCATCCCTTTGTGCTTACGCAGCGCAACAAACGGGTCGACGTATTGCTCACGGATGCTCACCGGATCGACGACCGATACGCCCTCTGGAATCTCAAGCCCCTGCGCTTCAGCCAGTGATTCAATGCGTGTACGATCCCCAAGGAGTATGCAGTGGGCAATGCCCTTTTGAGCGCAGGCAATAGCAGCAGCGAGTGTACGAGACTCATCACCTTCAGGCAAAACAACACGCTTATTGAGCGTTCGTGCAACCTTGATCAGATTGTATCGAAATGCAGCGGGAGAGAGCTTTCGCTCGGATCTCGCATCAAAAACATTGCGCAGTTTCTTACCATCGATATGCTCAGCGATATGATCCAAAACTGCCTGATAACGCACACCGTCATCGTCGGCCATCAGCGAATACAAGCGTGGAATTCGGGTTCCGCAAGCATAGGTATCCATCGACGTCGACAATACGGGTAAACCACGCTCCAAGGCAGGCTTAATCAACTGCATCGTTGTTTCTGACGGTAAGTAACCACCGGTAAGCAACACCCCTGCCAGCTCAATGCCGCTCATCTCTGCAAGTGCCGCGGCCTGCAGGATATCGTCACGATCACCAGCGGTGACCAACAAGGTACCAAATGTAAAAACGGATTTAAGATTCGCCGTTGTGCGTGTACCGATACTAATATGGCTAACGCGCCGTGTATCCGCCTGCCCGCGAGAAATCCAATCAACATCAAACAATGACGCAATATCACACGTGCGACTTGAAACCAGATGGTGCTGCCACGGTATTACGCCAAACAAATCAAAATCGTGCCGCTGCAATACGGGCATGGTTTTAGCCAACGTATGAGCACTAACTGCCTCTGTGCTCGTAGCGCTGGAAAGATCCGGACGAATGTCGCCATGACGATCTCTCGGCGCGCCGGATTTATTAATAACACACCCAACGACTCGCCCAGCACTAACTCCACCGTAAGCCTCAGCAGCAATCTCCAACTGCGAGTTCATCAAGCCGTGATTATCTTCTGTGTCTGTCGCAACCAACAAGACTTTCGCATCTAGCGCTTTAGCAAGGCTGGCATTAACACGCTCCGCATACGGCACCAATGCATTGACCGTTAAGCCAAGCGTGATAACAAATTCAGCAGATTGAGTTTGCTCTTCATAAGCCGTGACGATCATTTCCAACGCATCATCAAGCTTGTCGACACGCATATATTCTTGCAGCCGCTGAGCATCCATTGCTGCTTCTGAACCCGCAAGGCGTATCATACTGCTGGCCTTTTGCATCACAGGCACAAAATACGAGACGTGTAACCCTCGCTGGTCAGCCATGTGATACAAACCCAGGGAAACCGATCGTGCGCCAGTCGACAAACCAACCGGAACTACCAACAAACAACCACTCATGTGACATCCTGCTCTTCGATATGCAATAAAATACGTGCGTTATAGTCGTCAGTGCATCGATCAATCGATGCTAGCCAATCTAGGCTTAAACAATCAACCCTCAGCCACTAACACACTAAATAAGTGCCAACGTCTGACTCGCGATCATATACTCCTCATCGGTTGGAATAACCAATACCGGCACACTTCCGTCTCGCTCAATATGGCCTTTAGTGTTATCACCATTGTTGGCGTTTTTATCAGGATCACTGTGCAAATTAAGCAAAGCCAATTGATCGGTCACCGTTTGACGAATCAAACGCGAGTTTTCACCGATACCGCCAGTGAAGATCAAAGCATCTAGTCGGTCTAGCCCTACCGTTAGTGCCGATATCGTTTTGGCGAGACGATAACAGAAAACATCAATCGCTAATTGCGCACCATGATGCCCATTAGCGCTCGCCTCCTCCAACGTACGCATATCATTGCTCAGTGCAGAAAGCCCCAGCAACCCGCTCTTTTTGTTTAACAAGTCGCCGATTTTTTCAACCGACATCGCCTGCTGCTCAGCCAGCCAAAAGATAATACCTGGGTCAACATCACCACTTCGCGTTCCCATAACGACGCCTTCTAGCGGCGTCATGCCCATACTGGTATCAATTGACTGGCCACCCTTTACCGCGGTAACACTACAGCCATTACCTAAATGCGCCGAGATCACTTGGGTTTCATTGAAAGGTTGATGAAGAATGTCAGCCGCTTGCATCGCAACATAGTGATGGCTGGTACCGTGAAATCCGTAGCGTCGCACACCAAATTTATCATATAAGTCTATCGGTATCGCATAATGATAGGCTTTCTCAGGCAGGCCGGAATGAAATGCTGTATCGAATACCGCAACTTGAAGCAACGCGGGGAACAGCCGTCTCGCTGCCTCAATACCCTGCAGGTTTGCCGGGTTATGCAACGGCGCTAACGATGAACAGGCATCAATGCCCGCTAACACATCATCATCAATCAATACTGCTTGGCGAAATCGTTCTCCGCCATGAACGACACGATGACCAATCGCAATCGGAGGCTTATCCAACGGCAATGTCGCCATCATCATGGATATTGCAGTTTCCATCGCGCCATCGCTAATCGAAAGTGTTTGCTTCCCATCCTCACTATGGAACGTGACTCGAGCATCATCGGCGCCAAGGCATTCAGCCAATCCGCTGAATGCCTCTTCAGCAGTTTTACCGTTAACCAAAGCAAACTTAAGGCTTGAACTACCTGCATTTAAAACCAGAATCCACTGACTCATTAAACCCTCCGGTCATTATTCACTACTCACGTAAAAGTGCTTTACCTGAATGACACCAATTTGGTGCGCGACAGGTCGTAACAGTATAGAGATCAAAATATACCATTAGAGATACCGCATAATCTTAGGGTTCCCGTGAAAATTCGCTAAAAATCGCGCTGATTTGGCGTCGGTCAATGTATTATGGTTGACGCGAATGACTAGGCTGTTTAACGTATACAGCTGCCCGCAAAATCTAATAAAGACATACGCTTACGGTTATTTATCACAGAGGATCTCTCGGCAGGCAGCTAACAAAAATAAGAAGCCAGGTCAGCAACTGGACAGCTGTATAAACATTACGTAAAGGAAACACGAAGCTGCCATGGCCTTTTTGATCAATGAACAGTCTGGTGATCGCATCTATTTGAATCGCCATCATACCTTTGGCCGTCGCGAGGATGCTGTTGACACTCAACTGCATCTGGCAGGTATTTCAAAAATACATGCCGTTATCGAGTTCCGTGACGACCACTGGTGCCTGAGAGATATCAGCAAGAACGGCACCTGGATCGACAGAGAGCGTGTCGACAATGGTCTGCCTGTGCGGCTAAAAGCTAAACAACAAATAGCCTTTGCTGGGCAGCTAGACGATTCGTGGCTGGTAGAAAACCTCCAGCCACCCGCAGATTTACTCATTCCCGTATTGTCGAAAAATCAATCTAACGATTTAAATAAATCGCTAAATACTCAAGAAATACGTCTGGAACCCTACAACGTACTGCCAGACGAGCAACAACCCAAAAAAATACTATTTCTCGACAATGATATTGGCGCTTGGATACTCGAAGATTGCGACACCGGCAAGCGACAAGAGATCGAACACGGCCAACAAATATCAATGGGTTTGGGTGAGCATCGACACATCTGGCAGCTTCATACTCCCCCCATGCTTAACCAAACCGAAGAGCTGTTTTTCGATCTAGACCAACTTCAACAGTTCATTTTCGAGTTTCACCTAAGCCAAGATGAAGAAACCACATCGCTTAAACTCGTCAGTGAAAAACGTACAATAGACTTAGGTGAGAGAAGCCACCACTATTTATTACTGCACCTTGCACGCCAGAAGTTTGATGCTTTAAACAAAGGATACGAAGATTCCGATGTTGGCTGGATCGACAAAGAAAACTTGGCAAGGGATTTGGGCATCGATGCCGCGCACCTGAATATTCTGATATTTCGTTCACGTAAACAGATCGGCGAGTGCTTACCCTTTACCATTGGCGTTAACCAGCTACTTGAAAGACGCCGTGGCTATATACGTATTGGGAATATTAGCTTTAACATATACAAAAGCTCGCAAATGATTAGCACCTTCGACGCAGCTCCTGCGTAACGATCTAACACCTAGGCATGGACGCATGACAGAGTACTATACGGGTAGCGCACTCGACCATTTCAGAATTCTACGGAAAATCGGCTCCGGTGGTATGGGCAGCGTGTTTCTCGCCGAAGATTCTCGTTTGTCGCGAAACGTTGCCATAAAACTCCTGCATACCAGCAGCACAGATGATCAGGCCATGATTAAACATGAGGCTATGCTTCTGGCTCAACTCAACCATCCCAACATTGTGCAGGTGTTTGAAATTGTTGAGACAGAGAATGAGCAAATTGCTGTCGTCATGGAATACATTAACGGCTGCACACTCCAGCAATACACTAGCGAAAAATTACTCACACTCAAACGGCGTCTAGATATTCTCTCACAGGTCGCAGCAGGCCTAGCAGAAGCGCACGCTAAAGGCATCGTTCATCTCGATTTAAAAACCCAAAATATCCTTGTCGACAAAGCTCACCGAATAAAAATTACGGACTTTGGTGGCGGAGGCAAAGAACAAGACATCAACACAAACAACGCTACCCGCGGCAGCGCAATGTCTCTATCACCGGAACAAGCCCAGCAGCTGCCTCTGGATTACCGCAGCGACTTGTTTTCTTTTGGCATCATCGCATTTCAGTTGCTATCGGGTGAATATCCTTTTGTCATCCGTCGCTCGAAACGCGCCGCCATGGATGAAATTATCAATGGAAAACCCAAAAAATTAGCAGATATTGCACCACACCTTCCCCCTGAGCTCTGCATGACTATCGACCAATTGCTGAGCAAAAGGCCCGAGGAACGACCACAAAACGCTGCCGACCTAGCGCCTTTCTTTCGTCAAATAATGCTCTCTGTAACGGACGACTTGGAAGATCTCAGCAGAGTATTTATGCGTGTTGCACCGGACAATCAAAACCGTAAATCTTTTGCGTTTCAGTGGCAGCGACTCGGCAAACTCAGATACCTGCTACTTACCGCTCTCGGCATTAATCTCGCGTTCTTTATCCATTTCATCACCGAACACATTCTGCCGGGCTGACTAAATCAAACGAACCCGACGCCAAAATCTGAATTCCGACAAAACTGCACCCACAAAAAAGCCGGCATAAAGCCGGCTTTTAACGTATCAGTTCAGCGTTGTTGCCAACGCCAAATGTTTACAAGGTTTTCAAGAACAGATCAGTGTATGCACGCTGACGCGTAACAACCTGCTCAGGTGTTTCAATCTCAATCACCTCATCAGGAGTGATCTTGAACAATGTCTGGCCTTTCTTGATGATTTCACCATCATTTTCAACCAATACTTTGTCAATGGTGCCCGAGAACGTCGCATACACTTTGTTGAACATTTTCATAACTTCAACAATGTACAGCGGGTCACCTTCATTGAAGTGCGTACCTTCAGAAACATAGATGTCATGCTCAGGGGTTTCACGTGGATAGAACATACCGCCCGAAACAGCAACGATTTCATCAGAGCTTGCTACCGGCGGTGGCACCAGTACTTTTGCCATCGCTTCTTGTAATTCAACATCCATCAGACGATCAGGGATATCGATTGTTAGATCTTCGTTTACGATCAGATCATAAAAACCGGTTTTGCTTGCGATATACAACAACACATCGTAAACATCACAACCTAGTTGATAGCCCGCATGTGCAGCCTGCACATCAACCCAGCGATCAGCGTCAAAGCCTTTCGGTGCGTCACCGTCAATCAGTTTAACCAGCTCTTCGTAATCACAAGTATCGAGCATCGATTCAAGCTGTGCGTAGAACGCCAGTGCTTCTTGCAGGATTTCATCGTCGTGCTTCCAGATAACATAAGCAGCTGGTGCATTTTCGTTGAATTCCATATCCAAGTAATGGTAGGTATCTGCCACAACTTTCAATGGGTTTTCCGTCCACTCATAGTGACCATCTGCAGTCATATGGAAGTGGTCTTTATGCAGGCTTAACCAACCAGCCAAAATGTGTGGTTCAGCAAACAGCTCTTCGATTGGGCGAAGCAACAGGCTACGCTTACGTTCAAATGCCGCTGCAGTTGCCTTCGCTGCATTTTCACCCGCCGCTTTTACAGCCGCTTTTTGCATGCTATTAAAGGCATAATTCAGCTCAACCTGATTCACTTGTGCTTTCAACTCACCCACTGCAGTCAAGTAAGGAACGATGAAACGCGTAGTCGGGCGTGCATTGATGTTGTTACCAATAAACCAGTTAACCAAACCATAATGGAACTGCAGGTTTGTCTGCAGATCAGATCCGCTCAGCACGGTTTTACGAATGGTTTCAGCCATGTTTTCGTAGGTGTTCAAACGATCGCCACCAACAGTCAACAACAGCGCGATGTTTGAATCATAAGCACCAGCCAGACGATACTGCATAAACATGTCAGTATCCGGGTTGTGCATGCTGATCCCTTGGTCATCACGGATTTCGCCGTCAACCGGATCAGACCACTTCTTGATGATGCCACCAGCGTGCGGCTGCAACGCTTGGTTAGTTGCATTCAAACGTGCTTCTACAGAAGACTTGTTACGCAAAAAACGGGTTGGCTCAGGCAAGCGAGTACCATGTGCAGCGATCAATGCCATGGTTTCTACCAGAGATTCAACTTCAAAATAGTCGTTTTCGTCTTCTGGGTTGGTAAAACGCAGACCGTAGCAAAGTTCAGTTACACGATGCTCAACCTGGATACGGGTGTTCATTTCCATGAAGTAATGCGCTTCACCGTCAACAATACACTCAAACGTACCAACGGAATCCAGTTTTACTGCCTTACCGAATACCGAGCCTTCATGCTCCATTTTCGCTAGGATTTCGATATCTTTTTGCAACTGCTCAGCTTCTTTAGCTTTACCTGCCGCTTCAGCTGTGGCTTTGGCTTCTGCCAATTCTTCTTTGGTTACAGATACTTCAAGCAATTTCTGCTCGTGCATCTGCAAAGAACAATCGCGGCCACCCATCGTCATGCACCATTCGCCGTTACCAACCACCTGGATTTCCTGGTGACGTGTGGTATCGATGTTCATTTCGATCAGCACGTTTTTGTTGTCGCCAACACCGTTTGTTTTCAGTTCGATCAAACATTCCAATACCAAATCAGGAACATTTGCTGACGCTGCTTCGATTTTCTCTTCAAGGGTCGCGCCCTCAAAAGAATTAGCAGACTGCAGAATACGCTGACCTTTACCACCACCACCGGCGATAGCTTTCAGACGGAAGCGATTGTTAGGTTTTTCTGCCAACATACGCTTGGCTTCACCTTGCAGTGCCAAACCAATGTCAGCCGCTACAATGATGTCGATACCCGCTTTGTAAGATGCTGCCAGTAATGCTAATGCCTTCTCTTCGTCGTCTTTGCAAGCTGCAAAATCAACGTCAAGATTGTTGTCTTTTGCACACTGCTCAAGACCGTCTTTGCCGTACTTATTAAACAAGGCAATGCTGGTCGCGTTATTAACACCCGGAGTTACTGATACGCCGGTTTCCAATGCAGTACGCTTAGCTTGATCTTTCATACCCGCCGAACGCTGAGTAAATGACCCAGGGCCGATAAAGTTCAAGTCAGCGTTCTCCATGCCTTCAACCATTTCAGCATCTTCAGACATAAAGCCATAACCTGCGAATATCGCGTTATAACCATTTGCCTTTGAGATGTTAACAATCTGCTGAATACGTTGTGCACGCTCTTCTTTGGTAGCACCGGTGTAATCAGGTACACGGTGAACGCGTGAGTCATTAGTCAGTGAGCGAAGCTCAGGCGCCAGTGCGTTGGTGTAAGTGATAGAGTCTTTTTCTGACAATAAGATGCCGTAACCATCAACACCCATCTCATCAAAAACATCCATAGCCTCTTTACGAATCGGGCCACGGCAGATGATCAACGGCTTCAGTACATTTTTACAAGAGAAGCTGCGAACCCACTCTGAAGAATGAGCAGCCAATTTGCGGTCCGCGTGAATCAACGGATTGTTCAAATAATTATCGTTGCTAGACACTTTGTGTTTAACCTCTTCCTAAAAACTGCTCGATTAGTGGAATTCGCGCTGGGTTGTCGTCAATGGCTCAGCTTCGTAATGACGCATGTGGAAATCCACCTGCTGCGACAGTACTTTACGCAGATCTTGCGGCATAACGATTTGTGAAATTGAACCCAAGCTCAAAGCTTCGTCCGCATTCATCAGCTTCTCTTCGTATTTTTGTGCCAGAAGCGCTTCTTCCTGCTTTTGCCATTCGGCGATTTCAGCATCAGCCTGTGCTTTTGCATCTTCATCCGACATGCCTTCAGCGATTTTTTCAGCGGTCAGAATGCCGACACGCTTCGCTACAGAACCGCGGATCGCACGAACTTCGTCTTTAAAGACGTATTCAACACCTGCAGGGCCCATTACCGCACAACGTGTGGTTGGCAACGCACAAACAAAATCTGCACCTGTTGGGTAGTTGTTGTATGACGCATAAGCACCACCGAATGCGTTACGGATAGTCACCAGCAAACGCGGCGTGCGCAAGTCGATGATTGCATCAAGCATTGCACGACCAGCCTGCACGATACCGCCATGCTCTTGCTCGGTGCCCGGTTTAAAGCCTGTGGTGTCTTCCATGAAGATCATTGGAATGTTGTAGATATTACAGAAGCGAATAAAACGCGCATTTTTGTATGCGGCTTCGATATCCAACTGACCAGAACCTTCAGCAGAGTTGTTAGCAACAAAACCAACAACATGACCATTTAAACGGCCCCATGCACAAATGGTGTTACGCGCACGATCCGGTTGGAATTCTAGGTAATCACCGTGATCACACAGCTGCTGGATCATGATAGATACGTCAAACGGTGTATTGAAAGCGGTTGGTGAGTTCAATGCTTTCTTCATCAGGATATCGATATCCCAAGTCTCACGTGCGCCAGCATCTGAAGATTCACGGAACGGAGCATTTTGACCGAAGTTGTCTGGCAGGTAATCCAGCAATTCAATCACTTTCTGCAGCGCAGCAACTTCATCTTCAACAACAAAATCGGTTACACCGGTGCGGCTATGAACGCTTGGGCCACCCAACTCTTCTGGAGTTACGTCTTCACCCAGTACGGTTTTAACAACACCTGGACCGGTCAGACCGAAGAAAGTCTCTTTAGGCTGAATAAGGAAAGAACCCTGACGCGGCAAGTAAGAACCACCACCAGCATTAAAACCAAACATACACATGATGCTTGGAACGATGCCATTGATCTTACGTAGTGCGGTAAATGCTTTAGCATAGCCGTCAAGACCACCAACACCGGCAGGAATGTACGCACCGGCAGAATCGTTTAGACCTACAACAGGGATTTTACGCTTGCCTGCCAATTCAAACAGATTCGCCAGCTTTTGACCGTTAGTTGCGTCCATAGAACCAGCGCGAACGGTGAAGTCGTGACCGTAAAGTGCAACGTCACGGCCTTTGATTTGTACGATAGCAGTTACCAGAGAGGCACCGTCAAGGTTTGGACCCCAGTTCTGAAAAAGAACTGTTGGCTCAACACCCTCATCAGCAAGAACATGAATACGTTCCCAAATGGTCATACGCTTTTTCAAGTGCTGACGCTGAACGTTCTTCTCAGTAGCTGCGTTGAATGGACGTTGCTGCAAGTCATAGCCTTTTTTAAGGGTCGCTTCATAGAGACCTGGCTCGTAGCTGACTTGACCAGGAACGGCAAATTCAACTTCTTGACTCTCTTTGAAGGGGTTTTCAAGAGAAGGAATTACTTTTGCTTTACTCATTGATCAATGTCCAGATGGGTTCTTTATGTATTCAGGGCAGTGTTTATCCGTTGCTCGAATTCGGCCTGGCGCACCTTTTGCCCTATTTCAAAAACGCGGTAAAACTAAAGACTTAGGCAGCAAAAGTCAATGACAATAAGGGTCACGGGATGATCGAATAATCCAGTACCACCCCTATATCTAATGCATATTCTTTGAATACACCGCGAGTTTCAGGCGTGAATAGCTGACTTAAAACAGCCATACAACATCAACAGGCTTTAAAACGGCAATTTCGCTTCAATACGAAAATCAGCAACCATTTTACAGAGAGCGACTGGCAATATCGACGAAAACTTTCAACGAAATGCTATAACCAAGCGCTCAAAAATGCCTTATAATCGGGCACGCACAGCGTTAACCTCCTTCTTTCTATCTGGCTTTGCTTACTACAACGTGAAATTTCACTCTCTCGAATACCCCTCATGTACCCTCGATCTATTCCGGCACTTTCAACTTATGCCGCACGCTGTCTTGCTGGATTCAGGTGATAGGGATGCCAACAAAGGCCGATATGATATTTTGTCAGCCCTACCCGAACGCTATGTCGAAATAACATCCACCCATATCAGAGAGACTGACAAATCCGGCCAAAGCCTCAGTATTGAATCAATCGATGCACTTAAGAAGCGGCTTGCCGAAACAGCAATGTGCCAGCCTGCCGACGAAATCGTCGCAACCCTACCCTTTACAGCTGGGTGGATTGGCTATGCCACTTATGAACTTGGCTATCGCCTTGAGGCAAAAAGCGGCAGCTTACCGAGTGCACAACAAGACGATGCTCTGCCACTGTTTTTTGCGGGCTACTATCAATGGGCCATTATCATTGACCACCAAAAACGCACTGCGCTGTGGGTGTACAAAAACGATATTGCTCAAGATACCTTCGATCAAATAGACGACATACTCGGCAAAACTCTGAATACAGCCGTTCCCACACCAACATCAGCCACAACATTTACGCTCACTTCCGAGTTCGCGAGCGACACCACTGCTGATAAATATCTTGAGGATTTCGACCGCATTCAATCCTATCTAGTTGCTGGCGATTGTTATCAAGTCAATTACGCCATGCGCTATCAGGCCTCTTTTATAGGAGAACCTATTCAGGCGTATCGCGAATTGCGCGAATCTGTACCATCAGGCTTTATGAGCTTTTTAAATGCCGGCAATGATTCGCACATCCTCAGCATCTCGCCGGAGCGTTTTATTCAAGCGTCAGGAAAGCGCTTGGCCACCGAACCCATCAAGGGCACCAGCGCACGCCACAAGGATCCAGAGGCAGACGCCGTATCGCGGCATAATTTGTTGAACTCGGCAAAAAATCGAGCCGAAAACATCATGATCGTCGATCTACTCAGAAATGACATGAGCCACCACTGCACACCCAACAGCGTGAAAGTAACACGCTTGTGTGATGCCCAAAGCTTTGCCAACGTTCACCACCTAGTCAGCACCATCACTGGCGAGATTCAAACCTCTTCAACAATCTGGGATGTATTCTTTGATGCATTCCCTGGCGGCTCAATCACCGGCGCGCCAAAAATCCGTGCTTGCCAGATTATTCAGGAACTCGAACCCCACCAGCGTGAAATCTATTGCGGCTCCATTTTTTACGCCAGTGATAACGGTGAATTTGATTCAAGCATCGCTATCCGCACGTTACTTTGCCATGACGGAACGATCTCCGCCTGGGCCGGCGGAGGCATCGTCAAAGACTCAGAGGTTGAAGATGAATATCAGGAATGTTCGAATAAGATCGGTCGCTTGCTCGATGCGATAACGCCAGACAATCTAAGCCCAACACAGACTGAGAACGATTAATCCATAATTGATTGCAACGTTGCAGCACTCAACGCGTTCTGCTGCGTTCCGCAGGTACGCGCAACTGAGCAATCAGATACGTTTTAAATTCCGGCGTATAGGGCTGCAGATCAATCGCCTCTTTCATGCAATTGAGCCAAGCGTCACGCTCTTCAACACCGATATCGAGATGACGATGCGCTTGCGGGATATGTATCTTGCCGTATTTTTCACGATAACGCTTTGGACCACCCAACCACCCTGACAAAAACCGAGCCAGCTTATCAACAGATACTTCCTCTGCATCGCTATGCATGCCATGGACTCTGCGCGCGTCGGGGCGCTCTCCCATAATACGATAAAAATCTGCAACCAAATCTTGCAGCCCAGCTTCACCACCAGCAGCTTGAAACGACCCATCTCCCTCACCAAAAACGAGCGACTCACCTCCCGCATCAAGATCCGTTTGATTGTCTGGTAGCTCGGTATTTTTTTGCGGCTCTTGTATTTGCATATTTGTACTTCCACCCAACAACATGGACATTAGACGACCACCGGCAAGCGTGAGCCGACGACCATCAAAGGTTAACGCTTTTCATTTGTGCAAGGTGCACTTATGATCGCCAGAAAATATCAGTCACGACTCATGAAAGCAACGTGAACAAAGCCGTAACTCCCTACACATTAAAGCGCTCAAAGCGCAAAACACTCGGCATCTATGTCCGCGACGCCGCGGTGGAGGTCCGTGCACCAATGCGCCTGCCACGTGCAGATATTGACGCATTCGTATCCGATAAGTCGCAGTGGATACACAGCAAGATCATTGAGCAAACACAAAAAAAATCCGAAGCACCGCAAGTGATACACGAACAGGAGCTTCTTTTTTTCGGACGCCCCCGCCGATTATTAATCTACCCTGGGCCAAAACGCATCGTCGAGAAAGACGACCATCTATTAATTCAAACACATCGACCTGACTCAGCAGCCAAACAACTTCAACAATGGCTGAAGTCTGAAGCGGAATTATATATAACGGCGAGAGTTGACGAACTCGCGGAAGAACTTGGACAACAACATCGCATAAAAGACATTCGCTTTCGCAAAACACGAAGCAAATGGGGCCATTGCACCAGCGAAGGACGACTGCAATTCAACTGGCTAATTATCATGGCACCGGCAGAGGTCATTGATTATCTGATCATCCACGAGCTTTGCCACCTGACGCATATGAATCACTCCAGCGCATTTTGGCAACTCGTAGGTCGCTACTGCAACAGCTATGAGACCCACCGACAATGGCTAAAAGACAACGGCCATAAAATTTGGCTAGAGACCGCATAATCACACCAACATCAACCGTATTATTGTGGTGATTTATCAGGATGTGACACAATCCAACCCGGCCCCGATAACTACTGCACATTTAATCCAGTTTGCTATAATCGGCGGCCTTTTATAAACGATTAGATATTAAAAGAGAACAACGACAATGCCTGAGAACACAATCACACTCGAAACCGATGAGCAGAAAGTCTCCTACGGATTTGGTCTGCAATTTGGTCAACAGCTTCTTCGCAACAAATTTGACGGCCTTGAAGCCGCAACTGTTGCCCAGGGTATTGCTGATATTCTCGAGGAAAACGCGGTTCAAATCAGTGAATCCGACTTGAACGAAGCCTACGCCAACATTCAGCGTGTTCTGCAAGAAAAAGCCGAGACCGACGCTAAAAAAATGAGTGAACTAGGCCAGAGCTTCCTTGAAGAAAATGCTAAGCGTGAAGGCGTTCAACTGACAGAATCAGGAATTCAATACGAAATTCTTGAAGAAGGCGACGGCGAAAAACCAACTACTGATAACACTGTAAAAGTGCATTATCACGGCACCTTCATGGATGGCCAAGTGTTCGACAGCTCTGTAGAACGCGGCGAACCAGCAACATTCGGCGTAACTCAAGTTATTGCTGGCTGGACAGAAGCCCTTCAAATGATGCCAACAGGCTCAAAATGGCGCTTGGTATTGCCACCTGAACTGGCTTATGGCGACGCAGGTGCCCCACCATCAATCCCTGGTGGCGCAGTATTGGTTTTTGAAGTACATCTTATCGATATCGTGTAATTCAGCAGTCGTCGATTGCTGGAGAAATTACCGGGCAAATAGCCACTGCAGTCCGGTAATTTTTACTTCCTGTACCAAGAATCGAACAACCCGATATCCGCCCACATCGATCGCACTACGTAACTAATACGCTTGTACTATAGAAAAAGCGGATTTTAATACCCGATTTGTCTGAATAGCTTCTATATCACATTAGATGTGTTAAATTGATCATTAAAATAAGAAAAAGAAGCTAAGGAAGCCATTATGTCAATAACAAGATTCCTGTGCCCTCTGATTTGTACATTCGCAATTGTTAGCTGTAAATCCGTCGATGTTGAACCGACGGTACCTACGGATAACAACGCGGCTCGTCAGACCGAGAAACCCGCCGAATCAATATCAGAAAGCGTCTCAAAGCAGGAACCCAGCGACGTAGCTGCAGCGGAAGCAGCCAACCAAGACTCCCTCGAAAGCGCCAAGGCTGTTAAAGCTGAAGCCGCCAAAGCCAAGGCTGCGGAAGAAGCGCACTTGGCCGCAGAAGCTGCTGCAGTTGTAGAAGCAAGACGCACTGCTGAAGCCAAAGCGGCTGAAGCGGAAGAACAGGCACGTATTGCTGCCGAATCTGAAGCTGCCGAGGCCCAAGAACAAGCACGCTTGGCAAACGAAGCCCAAGCTGCCGAGCAGGCACGCATCGCTGCCGAAGCAACAGCCGTAGAAGATGCACGTATTGCCGCAGAAGCGCAAAAAGCAGAGCAGGCTCGCATCGCCGTTCAGGCCGAAAAAGCTGAAAAGGCGCGTAGAGCTGCCGAACAAGCTAAATTAGCGGCCGCCGCTGCTGCAGCGAGTGCAGCAGCAAGCAGCGATTACATGCCTGCTATTGACTACAACGGTAAAAAGCTCGGACAAAACGGCCTCACCCCCCTCGGCGCAGATGCGAGCGGCAATGCCGATGGCTCGATCCCGGCATGGACAGGCTCTATGCAAGGCGTCCCTGCCGGTCTCGCGTACACACAGAGCGGTGATATTCGCCCTGACCCGTACGGCAACGAAGAGCCGTTGCTCACTATCCATTCGGACAATCTGAACGAACATAAAAACCGTTTGAGTGAAGGTCAGATCGAACTCTTCAAAAAATACCCTGATAGCTTTTATATTCACGTATACCCATCTCACCGCGATGGACGCTACAACTCACTATGGGAAAAACGCACCGCCTTTAATAACGAAAACACCAAGTTGGTTAATGGTGTCGATGGATTGCGCAACTACACCGGCGGCATTCCCTTCCCGACGCCAGAAAATGGTGCTGAAGTTTTGTGGAATGCTCGCGTTGCCCACCCACAAGCAACCATTATGGGTGTACTCGACGATATCGCCGTATACCTGAACGGCAACAAGCAGGAGCGCCGTCAGGTTTATACCACCGAATTCCCATTCTCGTCGCCCAGCAACCCGGTGGGTAAAGTGGATGAAGAAATTGGTATTAATGCCGGTCTCGTGCATATCACATTAGAAAAGCCTGAGCGTCAAAAAGGCCAAATGACCGTTGTTCATGAAGCTTTGGATCAAGTTACACACGATCGTAAAGCTTGGGTTTATGTTCCTGGTTCACGCCGCGTAAGACGCGCCCCCACCGTTGGCCATGACACACCCGATGGCCCAGGTGGATTGGTAACAATCGATGACTCATTAGGTTTCAACGGCGCCATGGATCGCTACGAATGGAGCTTGCTGGGCCGCAAAGAGGTTTACATCCCGTACCATACTTACAAGTTTGATTCGCCAGATGTCGACTACGAAACATTGCTGGAAAGCGGGCACGCAAACCCTGAATTCATGCGCTATGAACTTCACCGCGTCTGGGTTGTTGAAGCAAATCTGAAAGCCGATGCGCGTCACGTATACGCAAAACGTCGTTTCTATATCGACGAAGATAGCTGGCACATCACATTGCTCGAGAGCTATGACGGTCGTGGCGACCTATGGCGTGTCGGTGTTTTGAATACCGTTTATGACTTCGCTGTTAAAGGTTACGTTGCTCGCGCACAGATGTTTCATGACCTGCAATCTGGCGGATACATCAGCTTGCGCATGATCAACGAAACATCGCCTTCAAACCTGATGGGGCAACCTAAGGGCGAACGTTATTATTCTCCTGCTAACCTTCGGAAGCTGGGTACTCGCTAAGACCCACTTCGTCTTGCAGGATACAAGGCCGCTAGTATGCGGCCTTTTTTATGCGCCGAATCCAACTTCGTACTTCTCCGTACGCATTTCCCCCTCCTCTCGATCTCTGATAGATCGCTATCGCAACGCCATCATCGCAACAACTACTCGTTCGATTTACCGTTTTTATCCTTCGGCCATGCACCCTGTTGCTCTATAATCGACGATTATTGCCTTATCGTACATCTGTAAGTAGCCTCGCGAACGTTGCCAAGCCTTACCACCCAGTTTCTGCTGGACCGTCAATCAAGCCATACGAACATCACACCATGAGCTACCCCGTTACAGAAGGATTTATCCTTACCGCCTGGTGTCGTGATCATCAAGATTCTATGCGGATGGAAATTTGGGTAAAAACCGATGACGGCCCTGTCAAATTGATCATTGATGATCAACGTCCGTGCTTTTTTGTTCGCGCTACCGATCTCTTGCGCACTCGGCTCGCACTGAGAGGATTGGCCAACAACGTTGAATTCCGTCCAGTCGCCCTAAAAACGTTTCAGCAACAAGACGTCGTCTGCTGTTATACCACTACATTGTCGGATTTTTTTGAAGCTCGAAAGTGTTTAGCTGCAATTCACATTGAACGCTTCGAAGATGATATTCAAACCCAAGATCGATACCTAATGGAACGCTTTATTTGCGGCAGCCTCGCATTCACTGGAGAGGTTCCATCCACATCCAATCATCCATGGGAAGTTATCGAACACGCAAAGACACGCCCTGCAGATAAACGCCCGCAGATGTCGTGGCTTAGTCTGGATATTGAATGCAGCACCAAAGGCGAATTATTTTCTGTCGGCTTATACCGTGCTCAAAGCGAAGAAGCACCTGATGAGTATCGTCAGGTCATCATGATTGGCGAGCCAGAGTCAGGCCCCGAGTGGATTCACTGGGTCGACGACGAATCGAACCTATTACAAACGCTGTGTGAAGCCATTAATGCCGACGACCCAGATCTTATCATCGGCTGGAACGTCATCAATTTCGATTTCAGGCTATTGATCCAACGAGCAACACTCTACGATTTACCCTTGGATATTGGCCGCGATGGCTCTCCGGCGCAGTGGCGAGATAGCCGCAACGACAGCAGACAAGGTTTTATCGACATTGCCGGGCGCAAAGTTATCGACGGCATACATGCACTCAAATCAGAAACCTATCATTTCCAGAGTTTTTCACTAGAAAACGTTGCCAGAGAACTTTTGGGCATCGGCAAAAAAATCGAAAACCCGCATGACCGATTAGCGGAAATTGTGCATGACTTTCACCACAACAAGGTAAAACTGTCAGAGTACAATCTGCAGGATTGCATTCTTGTCGACAAGATATTTCGGAAAACACGGATACTTGATTTCCTGATGTTCCGCTACCAACTCACCGGCCTACCGCTCGACAAACAAGGAGGCTCTGTCGCCGCATTTACGAATTTGTATTTGCCACTATTGCATCGTGCTGGCTATGTATCACCCAATCTACCTACCAACGGCGGACTGGCAAGCCCTGGCGGCTATGTGATGGATTCGCGCCCCGGGCTGTATGATCATGTATTGGTACTGGATTACAAGAGCCTGTATCCATCGATCATTCGCACCTTCAAAGTCGACCCAATGGGTTTGATCGAAGGCCTAAAACACCCCGGAAACGCCATCGAAGGCTTCAACGGCGCGATGTTCTCAAGAGACAAACATTATCTTCCCTCACTCGTTGAGCGCTTAGGGGAGGAACGCGATCAAGCCAAAAAAGATGGCGATAAAGAACGTTCGCAAGCCATCAAAATTTTCATGAGCTCCTTTTATGGCGTCCTCGGCTCCGGTGGCTGCCGGTTCTACGATCGCCGCTTATCCAGCTCAATCACGCTTCGCGGCCACGAGATCATGCAAACAACCCGCCAATGGATTGAGCAAGAAGGCTACCAAGTCATCTATGGCGACACTGATTCAACTTTTGTTTGGGTTGGCGACGCAGCTACAAATGAGCAGGATATCGCTAACATTGGGACGCAGTTACAAAACATCATTAACGAACGATGGCACCGACTTCTGAAAAACGAAAAAAATCTCGAAAGCTATCTGGAAATCGAGTTTGAGTCGCACTACCACCGCTTTTTTATGCCCACCATCCGCAATTCAGAACAAGGCAGTAAAAAACGCTATGCAGGGCTTATTGTCAATTCCGACGGTGGCCATCAAATGATTTTCAAAGGCCTAGAAAACGCACGCACCGACTGGACACAGCTAGCGCGTGAGTTTCAGGCCGAGCTCTATGAAACAATCTTTCTTGAGCAAGACCCAGTGCCATTAATCGTATCATGCGTGAAATACACACTCGCAGGCGCCAACGATGAAAAGCTCGTTTACCATAAACGTTTGCGACGCCCCGCTCTCGAGTACACTAAAAGCATCCCTCCACACGTTCGAGCAGCATTAATAGCTGATGAAAAAAACCAAAGCCTCGACCGCCCGTATCAATACGACCAGAAGACGCTGGTCAGCTATGTTATGACTCTCAACGGCCCGCAGACCGTCGACTACACAGAAGCTGATCTTGATTACACTCACTACTTAGAGAAGCAACTAAAGCCCGTAGCCGACGCCATTCTTCCCATTCTCGGCCTAGACTTTGATACAATCACAACTGACCAACTTAGCCTCTTTTAGCCCTCCCCTATGGCCAACCTGATACTTCTGAACAAACCTTTCAATGTGCTCAGCCAGTTTACCGACGACAATGGCCGCGATACGCTGAAAACCTATTTACCCAGTCATCCGGGTTTTCACCCGGCAGGCCGTCTCGACTACGATTCTGAAGGCCTACTGGTACTCACTAATGACGGCCGCTTGCAACATACAATCAGCGACCCGAAACACAAACTGGAAAAAACCTACTGGGCACAGGTTGAAGGTGAAATCAGTGATGATGCGCTGAATGAGCTACGTAGAGGCCTTATTCTGAAAGATGGAAAAACTCGCCCTGCCAAAGCAGCGCGTATCGATGAGCCAGCTGTATGGCCAAGAAACCCGCCAATTCGTGAACGCAAAGCGATTCCGACCAGCTGGGTGGAGTTAACGATTTCTGAAGGGCGTAATCGTCAGGTAAGACGCATGACCGCCGCTGTGGGGTTCCCCACACTACGCCTAATCCGAGCCGCTATCGGTGATTGGCATATTGGCGACATTGCTCCCGGTGAATATAAACTGAAGACGGTTACAGTACCAAAAGAGTCGGCGCCCAAAGCAAAAACCAAGAAACCGCAGCAAGGTCGAGGTGTCCCAGGCGCTGATCGAAAGAATGAAGAAACGGCGAGTAAGAAGAAACAGAAAAGTCCGCCCCGCTCTCGCCACACCAAAAAGGCACAGCCGAAAAAAGGGCAACGCAGCCGCAAGTAGCCGCGAATCTACTGATCACATCACGTGATCATCAAAGCTGGTGGCAACAATCTCAGTCACCACCCTTCAAACGAAGATCTATTAATCAGGTATAATTTGCTTCAACATGTTTCTTGAAGCGATTAAACATCCATTGGTTACCCATACGCATAAACGGCCCAAACAATGTCATTGTGACGTTACCAAACCCTTTCGCCGTCATCGCCATTGTCCAAACAACTTGGGTTTTACCGTTCGGCAACGGAGTAACTACATAGTCTTCGCCAAAGCTTTCTACCAAGCTTTGAGAGCTGTGGGTGAAACAAAATGCCATGCGCTTCGGGTAATCCCAGTCAATAAACACCTCATCACCCACAAGACCTGCAATCATTGAAACGGTACGAGTAGTGCCCAGCCCGAAAGGTTTTGGAGACGTCCATTCAACATTAGTAATTGGTGGCGCCCACTTAGGCCATGCCTCAGCATCCTCAAAACAGGCGAATACCTGCTCTGGCGTTGCATCCACTTCAACGACTGCCTGATAACGATTCTTTGCCGTCTCAAAGTACGACATATCCACTTCTATACACTTGTGCATTATTACTTTCCTGAAACTCGTGGCCCAAAATTCACATTCCGGGCATCTGAAACGGCAGCATCAACCGAAGAAAAATTTACCCACGGGGTTTTTATAAGTGAAATCGAGCACCTTGTTAAGGCGTTTATAGCTTTTTTCATCATACGGATAACCAACATCATGACCACCGTAACGCCCAAAAAGAATCGGCTGAGCATGACAGAAAGATCGCAATCCCTCATCACCACCACTATGACCAAATCCGGATTCCTTAACCCCACCAAACGGTGCAGAAGGTACACCAAATATCATACTGATGTCATTAACCGATACCGAACCGGTTTCCATACGTGCAGCAATGTTGCGGCCCTTCTGGATATCTTTGGTCCATACGTTGCCGTGCAAGCCATAACAGGAATCGTTAGCCTTAGCGATTGCCTCTTCGATATTTGCCACTTTAATGATTGGCAAAATCGGCCCGAAGGTTTCTTTCTGGATCAGATCACTGGATTCATCGACATTGGTCATCACTGTTGCGGGGAAGTACAACCCATCACGGTCAGACAAACGTTGCCCCCCTGTATTGGCAACGGCGCCGCGCTCAATCGCATCAGCCACGTGAGATTCGATAATGGTCATCTGGCGATCCCAAAATACTGCGCCAAGATCTTCTTTGAAACCATGCTTCTGCCCCTGATTCAGGGATTTAGCCAACGCAACACATTTGCTTACAAACGCATCGTAGATGGCAGCTTCAACATAGATACGCTCAGTTCCGCAACAATAATGCCCTGTATTGACACAACTACCCCATACCGCGCCGTGTGCAGCATCATCAAGATCTGCGTCTGCACATACGATCATGGCGTCTTTACCGCCGAGCTCCAAGGTATACGGAATCAGCTTTTCGATGCAATTGGTTGCCACCTTTTTACCGGTCGCCACTGATCCGGTGAAACAAATTTTGTCGACATCAGCAGACGTTAGTGCCGCCCCAGTCATACCGTCGCCAACAAGCACCTGACAAACGCCTTCAGGAAACCCGGCACGCTCACATAAATCCTGCAAAATACCCGCAGAACGTGGCGTAATTTCAGAGCCTTTTGCTACAACGGTATTACCGGCGAGAAGCGCCTGTATAACCGGATTTGCTGTAAGTACAAATGGGCCGTTCCAAGGCGAGATCACACCCACAACACCTAAAGGCTTGTAGACAACCTCAACTTTTTTGGTGAATTTCAAAAGTCCAGGCACCTTACGGCGCTTGGTTTTGAGTAACTTTCGGGCTTGTTTGGTGTAGAACGTAATAAAGTCGCACACGGCCAGCACTTCAAAGACAAACGCATCTTGCAGCGGCTTGCCGGTTTCGCCAATAACGGTTTGCACAATCTCATCACGGCTTTCCATGATGACATCACGCAAACGCAGTAAATAGCTAACACGGTTATCAACGGTCAAAGCACCCCAGTTTTTTTGGGCCTCACGCGCTTTAGCGACGGCTTGCTCTACATCTGCGGGCGTAGCGACAGGTAATTCATACAAAAAACTTTGATCGGCCGGGTTGTGCAATCGAAGAACAGATTGCGTGCTGCCTTCTGCGGTATGCTGAGTAACGATAGCCATGGTAAACGCTGACTCCTGAATATGATAAAAGTATACTTTGGGTCTACATTTAAACTAATGCAAAAGGAGACCATGAGTCTACTATTTTTTCTTAAAAATCATTCATGGTTTGCCGTTGCGCATACCGCCCGTCTCTTTACAATGCTCTGCCATGAACACACAACACACTGCCACTTCTGAGTCAAAACCGGACAAAGGTTCTCGCCGTGAGGAACGTAAGGCTGAAATCCGCCAGCGTATTATTGAATCTTGCCTGCAAATGATGGGGCAGAAACACTTCCAAGAGATCACCATCAAGGATATTTGCGATCAGGCACAGGTAGCTCGCCGCACGCTCTACAGTTATTTCTCCAGTAAAGAAGCATTACTTGATGAAGTAAGTCATTCAGTGCTGTACGCTGGCACGATTGATTCGTTCAGCGATGCGACCCAGTCATTCGAAGGTACGGCAGATCGATTAGATGCCGCGTTTGGCAGCGTTGGAAAACCAATGGAGTTGTATCAGGGCGAAAGTATTCAAGTGTTTATTCAGTTGATCCAGAATCTTACATTACGTATTTCTGCCAATACCGCCCTACTTCAATCATTTCACAAAGCAGCATTGGTTTTTTTTGAAGCGTGCCTAGCTAACGATGACACTCAAGACCATCTGGATCCACATATGATTGCAGATCTAACGGTAAACGCGTTGGTTGGCATCATCATGAGCTGGGTGAATGATCAAAATTACCCAGCGCAACAGCGCATTAATGATCTGAAAGAACACATTGCCTCAGTAATATTACTGACACCTAAAAACACGAGCGTTAATCGCTAAAACGCCTTTTTCAAGACCCCTACGATGCAAACACTATCCAACAAGCTCATTACTGTTATAGCCCTGCTGATGTTATCAGGCTGCTCTTCCACTATTTATAAATACGCTGATACACAGGCTCCATCATCGCCACTTGTGCGGAATCACGGCGTTCTGATTACCATTCCAGCCGACGGCCAGTTTAAAGATCTTGTATACCAAGATTCCGGTTTGGTGACCGCAGAGATGCTACGCAAAGCGTTTCTGCAATTTAGCTCGCGCGTTGATATTGCGGCCAATTGTGAATCTACAGGATGTATGGAGTACCTTTCAGGAAAACACTACCGCTATCTTGTGGTACCGGAGGTAGTTAATTGGGAAAATCGAATCTTCGAGTGGTCGACCAGCCCCGACCGCGTCAAGATCATGGTGACCACCTACGATGTTCTAACGGGTGAGAAAATTTCAAACGGTATCTTTTATGGCAAATTCTCGAGTGTATTTCCCTTTATCACCTCACCCTTTAACAATCACAAGCCTCATGAGCTGTTAGAAACCCCGTCAGCGGTTTACGTCAGCAAGCTCTACAGATAAAGCCGGGCTAACTACGACGCTGCAACGGCAACCAACGCGTAATTGCCACGGGCATCGATTCGCTCCACGGGTATATCCCCAGTATCTGCCGCTGTTTCAACGTCAGTACAATCGTGTAACCCACCATACTGATCGCCGTCGCCAGTGCAGCACCATTCATGCCAAACGCCGGAATAAGAACGGTATTCAAACAAACATTCGTCAAGATACACAACGCTAACGACACCATCACGAATCGTTCATGACCAACATATTTCAGCCAATCAGCTGACATACCTAATACGGTGAATGGCACATAGCCAACCAGTAGAATCATCAAGGCTGAAAACGCTGCGTCATGCCCATCGCCGTAGAGGGATAGGATTTCTTCGCCCATAACAATACAAATCACGGCCAACACAGTAGAAAAACTAAATAACTGCTGAAAACCGCGACGATTCAAAAAAACTGTCGCCTCACGCCCAAGGCTCCATGCCTCCAACATATAAGGGATACAGGCACGAGCCACAGCCATTTTCAGTAAGTAATAAAAATTGACTGTCGTTACCGCTGCGGCAAAATGCCCAACTTGCGCCTCGTTACCCAAGATTTCGAGCATGTAGATATCGATCTGACTGATCGCAATCTGCAATGCAGATATAAACATCATGGGCAGCGCAACTACCAACCAAACCCGCGTCTGCCGCGAATGCGGTGCACGCTGCATTCGCACCAAGCGCAGACGGAATACAAAATACACCTGCAGCACAGCGACACCCAATGCTGCCGCCATGGTCGCTAGTACAGCGGTAAATTCTGTCAGGGCGTTAAGGTATTCCTTTAGGAATACACAAAAACCAAACTGCAGTGTCGGAAACAATAACATCCAGGGCAAATAGGCCAGGTCGGATCGTTTGGCTGTTTGCAAAACGCCTGATAGCAGCAGTGTCAGCGCACCAAACGGAATACTGAAGGCCATCACCATCAATGGGTGTAGTTCTGCTTCCATAAAATGCCAATGCATTATGCTGGCTAACCAAATCAACAATGCCAAGAAGCCCGAGCAAAGCAAAATCAAGAGTGTAAAGGTCCGTACGAATTCCCAGATGACATCGGACTTCCCTTCCGCCATTGGCTTGCCTAAAAATCGAATCGCAGCACCACCCCCACCTAACATTGCAATCATGGCGCCGAGATTAAAAAACGCTTCGGCAACTTTGAAATCACCGTAGTCATGATCATGCAGTTGATTGGCCAGATACATATTGAAAAAGACGGCGATGAAGAAACCGCTTACAGCCAAAAACAAGAGAAAGCGGGCCTTGCTGGTGAGTTGGCGTCCATCCATAAGTGTAAATCTCGCAGCGGCTACTGCCGTGAAGAACCGCGAAAAAAGTGATAGTCAGAGTCGTCTGAATCGCTAAAACATCAGAGTGTTTTAAAAATAGTCGCGCTCACAAGGTTGCGCCATACACACGTAAACCGATCGTCTGGAAGCAGCAAAGTACTTTTTCACACCAAATACCCTGCCAACAGCGCCCATTAAAGCACTAACTTTAATCACCAAAATTGCGTCAAACGCTTGCGAGCCGTATAATTCGCCGATTGCGAAAAGAGTCTATCTATGAGTTGGCCTCCACATATCACCGTTGCATCCATCATCTGCAAAGATGATAAATTTTTACTCGTTGAAGAAGAGAAAAACGGTAAGTTGGTATTTAACCAACCTGCCGGGCATCTTGAACCCGGTGAAACACTGGAGCAGGCCGCAATCCGCGAAACACAGGAAGAATCCGGCTGGACGGTCGAACTCACCCACGTACTGGGCGTGTACCGATATACCGCACCCGATGGCACCATTTATTATCGCCATGCATACATCGCAGATACTGTCAGCCACGACCCAAACGCCACACTCGATGACGGTATTCAACGGGCTGTTTGGTTAACGTATGATGAGCTTAAAGCGCAACCAGATAAACTTCGCAGTCCACTGGTTTTAAAGAACATTGACGATTACTTAGCGGGCAACCGCTACCCCCTAACCTTGATTAATGACCATGAGTAATGCAACCAAAACTGTTGTTGTCGGCATGTCCGGCGGCGTCGATTCTTCTGTATCTGCCCTGCTATTGAAACAACAGGGATACCAGGTTGAAGGTCTCTTCATGAAAAACTGGGATGAAGACGACGGTACTGAATACTGCACCGCGAAAGATGATCTTGCTGATGCACAAGCCGTTGCGGATAAAATCGGTATTAAACTGCATACCGCGAATTTTGCCGCCGAATACTGGGATAACGTCTTTGAACACTTTTTAACCGAATATAAAGCTGGTAGAACACCGAATCCGGATATCCTGTGTAACAAAGAAATCAAATTTAAAGCGTTTCTGGAATATGCAGTTCACCTCGGTGCAGATTACATCGCAACCGGTCACTACGTGCGTAAGCGCGACACCGATAACGGCTTAGCCGAGCTTCTCAAAGGGCTGGACGGCAACAAAGATCAGAGTTACTTCCTGCACGCCGTTGCAGGCGAACAGATCGCCAAGACCCTATTCCCGGTCGGCGAAATTGAAAAACCGGAAGTGCGCCGTATCGCGGAAGAAAATGATCTAATTACTGCGGACAAAAAAGACAGCACCGGCATCTGTTTTATCGGCGAACGTCGTTTTAAAGATTTTCTCGAACAGTACATCCCTGCCCAGCCCGGCGATATCGTCAGCAGTGAAGGTGAAGTCATCGGTCGCCACAGTGGTTTGATGTTCCATACCCTCGGGCAACGTCAGGGTTTAGGCATCGGTGGCTTGCAAAATCATTCCGAAGAGCCTTGGTATGTCGTCGACAAAGACCTTGTTAATAATCAGCTTGTCGTTGGCCAAGGCAACCAGCATCCTCAGCTGTTTACGAATGCGCTCAGCATCCGTAACGTCGATTGGGTAGCCGGGCAACCACCGCACAACAAACAGCTAATGGCCAAAACTCGCTATCGACAGGCGGATCAAGCCTGCGAGCTTATCGCGGATGCTGACAACAACGGCTGGATTGTTCAATTCGATCAACCGCAACGAGCGGTAACGCCTGGGCAATCTGTTGTGTTTTATGACGGCGATATTTGTCTTGGCGGTGGTGTGATCGAAAAGCGCTTCGACCGACACGCAGGTACCAACACCCTCCCCCAAGAACAAGCGGCAGGATAATCCTTGAGCGAGCAAAGAGAACAACGTACCCAAGATCGTACGCTGGCACTTGCCGGCATTTTTCAAGCCTGCAAATTGGTCATTGATCTGGCAAACGAAGGCAAGTGCGACGAAGGCGCGTACCTAGCCAGCCTAGAGAGTTTGTTTGCTCTCAATCCGGCATCAACGCTGGATGTATATGGCGGCCACCTGGTTAATGTGCAAGTTGGCCTCGAACAACTGGCAGAAATCAGCGGCAAAAATAATCCGAACAATTTTAATGACCTAGCAAAATACGTACTGAGCATCATTGCCCTCTACCGGCAAGCCCGTAAAAACAAAGAAATGATGCAAGTCGTTCGTTCTCGCCTAGAACATATGCACTACAAAAAAGTACATTTTACCGACGACACCGGTGACATCACCAAGAGCTTATCCGGCTTATACCAGGATACCCTCAGCAAAATGAAATTCCGTATCCAGGTTACCGGCAACATGCAGCACTTAACCAACTCTGCAGTCAGTGATAAAATCCGCACCCTGCTTTTTGCGGCGTTCCGTTCTGCCATGCTTTGGCACCAACTCGGTGGATCCAAATGGCAGTTGGTACTTGGCCGGGGCGAGATTCAAGTAGTCAGCACAGAATTGTTGAATGAAACCTCTCCCTATCGCCACCATGATGACCCTCAGGATTAAATGGCCGCAAGCAAGGGCACATGAACCTGACCAAACATGATTGCGTATGCACTGCATACAGAATCCAAGATAAACAGTGCCCGCAAGTGTCACTGAAATTACTTACGCTATTGAACTGAAAGGTATCCACATCCATGAGTCTCACATCTTTGAATGCCATCTCCCCTGTTGACGGCCGCTACGGCAGCAAAACGGAAAAACTGCGTGAGATTTTCAGTGAATACGGCCTGATCAAATTTCGCGTACAAGTTGAAGTTCGCTGGTTACAGCAACTGGCAAACCACCCTCAGATCGAAGAAATTAAGCCGTTTTCTGTAGAAGCTAACCAGTTTTTAGAAGACCTTCTGAACAACTTTGGTGAAGAACAAGCCGGACGTATCAAAGACATCGAGCGCACTACGAACCACGATGTGAAAGCGGTTGAATACTTCCTGAAAGAAAGCATCCAGGCAAACGCAGAACTAGAAGCTGTCAGCGAATTCATTCACTTCGCATGTACGTCTGAAGACATCAACAACCTGTCTCACGCACTGATGTTGAAAAACGGACGTGAAGCAATGCAGGCCGACATGCACGATGTTACCAACCGCCTTGAAGTATTGGCATTGGAGCTTGCTGAACAGCCTATGTTGTCACGTACACATGGCCAGACTGCTAGCCCAACCACTGTCGGCAAAGAATTCGCGAATGTCGTTTACCGCCTGCGTCGCCAACTGAAGCAAATCGACAATGTTGAAATTCTCGGTAAAATCAACGGTGCTGTTGGTAACTACAACGCTCATCTGAGCGCTTATGGTGATATCGATTGGGAAGCCAACGCCAAAGAATTTATCGAAGGTCTTGGATTACAGCTGAATCCATACACCACTCAAATCGAACCACACGATTACATTGCTGAATTGTACGACGCTTACTGCCGTTTCAATACCATTCTGATCGATCTTGACCGTGATATCTGGGCGTATATTTCGAACGCCTATTTCAAGCAAAAAACCATCGCTGGCGAAGTGGGCTCGTCAACTATGCCGCACAAAGTTAATCCAATCGACTTTGAAAACTCTGAAGGTAACCTCGGCATCGCTAACGCGATCATGCAACACCTCTCAGCTAAACTGCCAATCTCACGCTGGCAGCGCGATCTAACTGACTCCACAGTACTGCGTAACATGGGTGTTGGCCTTGGCTACAGCCTGATCGCATATCAGGCAACACTTAAAGGCTTAAACAAGCTGGAAGTGAATCCAACAGCATTGAACAACGACTTGAACGCAGCATGGGAAGTACTCGCTGAACCAATCCAAACGGTAATGCGTCGTTATGCCATCACTGAACCTTACGAGAAGCTCAAGGCATTCACTCGTGGCAAGGTAATGACTCAAGCAATGATGACAGACTTTATCAACTCGCTGGAACTTCCTGAACAAGCCAAAGCCGAACTATTAGCGATGACGCCAGCCAGCTATATCGGTAACGCCATTGACCAAGCCAAGGCCATCAAAGAGGCCTGATACGGCCAACCTGATCGTGTTACGACACGGTTAAGTTGTTAATCCCTGATGACTTGATCGTCATCAGGGAAACCCCGTCAGGTGCTGCTATGCTGTAGTTCCAAACTGGAGCGCCAAACGCTTCGACAACGGAATTACTGGGGTGGTTTACGCCCCTAAAGCATCGAGAAAGCGCATTTTCAGGCGCGTTTTGACGCAAAATTTCCAAGCACAATTGTTTTTTAATGATGTCATTACGAGACGGTTGTCATCACTGAAAATGGCTGGAGTACGCTCATGACTGGTTTTTGCTTAAACAATTTCGACGAGACTTCATTTCTCAAAGAGCACTGGCAAAAACAGCCATTACTATTGAATGAAGCCATCGCTGATTTTTCCTCACCTATTTCATCCGATGAACTCGCCGGCTTGGCTCTCGAAGAATTTATTGAATCGCGCATTATTTTTCTTAACGATGATGGCGAATATGATGTCTTGCACGGCCCATTCGAGGCCAAAGATTACCAGCAACTTGAAGGCAAACAATGGACGTTATTGGTTCAGGCCGTTGATCACTACGTCGAAGAAATCGAAGAACTGAAATCGTTGTTTCGTTTTATCCCGGATTGGCGCCTCGACGACATTATGATCAGCTTCGCACCCACAGGCGGAGGCGTCGGCCCGCATTTTGATCAATACGATGTATTCCTGCTACAAGCGCAAGGCAAACGCCGATGGAAGCTTGGCCAACACTGCGACGACAATACCTCGCTAGCCGATAATCCGGACGTACAGATTCTTGAATCCTTCGAGACTGAAAACGAATTTGTTCTGGAGCCGGGCGACGTGCTGTACGTGCCTCCGGGGAAAGCCCATTGGGGCCTCGCAGAAACCGACGACTGCATCACCATTAGTATCGGATTTCGCGCACCCAGCCTCGAAGAACTTATCGCTAATTTGTGTGACGACGTTGCCAGCCGCCTGCCCGGTAGTATTCGCTACCAAGACAATGATCTCGGCGTGCAAGCTGAAGACGGACACCCTACCGAAATTACACAAGCAACAATCAACCGCATTAAACAAGTTGTTGCCGAACAGCTATTGGATGATCAACGTATCGCCGAGAGCTTTGCCGGTTTGATGACACAAACCAAATATGGCGATCTCGAAGCCGATGACGAAATGACTCAGGTACTGCGCAAAAATCCGGAAAGCCGGATGGCCTATTATGTGAAAGACGACAACCTGATGGTTTTTGCCAACGGTTATTGCAGTGAAATCACGCTAAACCACCTAGAATTCATTCAAGCAATAGCCGATAGCCACTATGTTGAACTCGATGGCCTGAACGACGATCAAACAGCTATTGTTGAAGAATTATTTGATCTTGGTTTTTACCTATCTTGCGACGCCGACTTCGGCGACTGATCTTTCGAACGAGCTTGAGGCTGCTGATGACAATCACCCCCGCCATCAAAGTGATTCACACCAACTGGCAAATCCACAGTGAGGTGCTGCACAAGATTCGGACGGCTGTTTTTGTTGAAGAGCAAAACATCCACCCGGATCTGGAGTGGGACGAATTCGACGCATCAGCAACTCACTTTATTGTCTTCGTTGATGATACACCGGCAGGCTGCGCACGCCTGAAAATTGATCATGACATCGGTCGAATTGGGCGTATGGCGGTTTTGGATGCATTTCGCGGAGCCGGCTTGGCATCACTATTGATGACCGACGTCATTGCCTACGCCAGTGCTCAATCACTTACCCGCCTCGAGCTGGACGCACAGACCTATGTTCGCAAGTTGTATGAGAATACAGGCTTCAGCCAATGCGGTGACGAGTTTATTGAAGATGGCACAGATATTCCGCATATTCCTATGCAAATGCGGCTAGAGCCTGTTGCCGCAGTTTAACGTTTTTCCGCCATGTGCCCTCGCTCTTCAGATGGTCTTTCCATAAGGGATCGCTTATGGTGTCGTGCACGTCCCCAATAATTTATACCAATCATTGCCTCATATATTGCCGAAAATCGACAAAAACGTTAGGTTTAGTAAACACTTTGTAAACGTCGGATCTATTCAATGCGCCTAGAAAGCACAGTCAGCCTGGAGACCCCCGAACAACGTATCGAAAAACTGGTTGAGCTTGTTGGCCAAGCAACCCGAACCATTCGGATACGCTCGGGAGCACTGGACCCGGAGTTATTTGATACCCGCGAATTCGCCGACTGCCTATCAACATTTGCGCGCAGTTCACGCGCTGCAGCGGTTCACATCATGGTCGACGATCCGGGGAGAATCCTCAGCCGCGGCCATCGAATACTCGAATTATCCCGACGACTTAACGATAAAATTCAGTTTCGTACCTATTACGATGAGCCAGATATCGAACGCGACTCAATGATCTTAATTGATCGCCGCGGTTTGATGCTAGCACCGGTTGATAGCAAGACGACTGCATTATCTTCTCTGACTGATGCGGTAAATACCATTAACCAGGTCGAAATTTTCGATCACCATTGGCAAATGTCCTCGCCATCAACACAACTTCGGCAACTCTCTATCTAACGCGGCTATTAGCAAGGCATCCTCGATCTATATCGGTGCCTACACCGGTGCAAGATCCTCTGCGATGCACTGCACTAAATGCGAAAAACGCACATACCCTTTTTGTCTTCTCCGCTACAATAGCCGGATATCGATGCGTTGATGTTTCATCATCAATCACTGGCGTATAACGAATTGACCGATATTCAGCGACAACGATAAGCCAATGCGATTCAAGGACATTATGTTGAACATGGAACCTCTGTTGAAAACGACCAAAACCTCCGGCCACCCCATTCGCATCTTGACCGTGTTAGCAATGCTCAGCATGGCAGTTGCTTGTTCCGATCAAGCCGGCAACAGCAGCAGCCGAGTCGACAATGCACATTCGCCATCAGACGAGCATGCGGCAACACCTGCACAGAATGCGCCATCATCGGCGATCATCAGCCCAGCAACGGAAGCACCCACGCTCACTGCTTGGGATCAGGTGATCGACAAACCACCTGCCCGCTGGGTCAGCGCCGTGGGGCCCGTTAATATTGGTTTTTCACAAAATTTACGTGGCGAAAATTCTCTCAATCAACCGATTGATGGCGCATTATCGATAACGCCAAAAGCCGTGGCAGATGTTTATTTCAGCGCCGACAATCAGCTGCAAATACAATTTCACCAACCACTAAAGCCGGCAACGCAATATACCTTGCAACTAGAGCCTTCAAGCCTTGCCGGCGTCGATCCGTCACTGACCCCAATGACGTTTACCATTGAGCCCTACCGGCAAGATTTCAGTGTGCAGACCGCCGGTGTCACCATCGACAACAATGGCCAAGCGGAAATCAACGGAACCCTTGAATTAAATGATGCTGTGGCAAAAGAAACTATTCGTAAAGTCTTGAATGCCCGCATCGATAAACAACCCGTAACTATCAATTTTGAGCAAACCTCCCCACTCAAATGGGCCTTTACTATCAAAGGTATCAAGCAAGGTAGCAAGGAGACCAACGTACTACTCAGTTGGAACGGCAAAGTGCTGAATGTCGATAAACAGGGAGCCACCACTATCCTGATTCCGGCAAAAATGGCATTCGATGTGCTTTCGATTGTTGCCCGTCAAGAAGGCAAACAAGAGATTGTTGTTCGTTTTTCCCAACCGTTGGCAAATCAGTCACTGAATGGCCTTGTTAGCATTAACGGCAAAGAGCCGCAGCGCACGCGCATCAACGGAAACGAACTGAAGGTTTATCCCACCAAAGCACTGTCGGGCGATGTCACACTCACACTGGAATCCGGCATCAAGGCAGCAAACAATAAACGATTAAGTGACAATGTTGAAAAAACACTGACATTCCTAACCCACCTGCCGGGTGTTAAATTCGCTGATAACACCTACATTCTGCCATCGGGCAGCAATCGTATTCCGATTAAGGCCGTTAATGTCGATTCCGTGCAGATTACTGCGTACAAATTGCCACGTAACAACCTCGGTGATTTTTTGCGTTATAACAGCATTGATCGTAGCTATCTCGACAATAACAACACAGTCACCCTTTGGCGTAAAACGTATAGTTTGCCGGAACCTGCCAACGACCAATGGAAAACCTTTCAGCTCGAGCTAGTGGACTTAGGCAAGGACGGCAATAACGACGTGATCGCTCTGCAACTGAGTATTGACGCCGGCAATACCACATTAACGTGTAACAGTGATGCAGCCCCGGTATCCGATACTCTGCCAACACCGGATTGGCAAACCGATAACGGCAATCAACCAAGCTGGGTTAGCAAATACTATGAATCTCAGGGTTACTACAATTGGAGCGATCGCCGAGACCCCTGCAAAAACGCATACTATCAAGCCAACAACGATGGTCTCGCAAAATCCGTGCGTTATTTCCTACCGTCAGATCTCGGCATCATTGCCAAAATGGCCGCTGATCACAGCATGCGTATCGCGGTTACCAACCTGAAAACCAGTGACCCCATCGATAAGGCATCGGTGATTTTATACGACAATCAGAATCAACAAATCGGCGAAACACAAACTAATGCAGAAGGCTTTGCCAACATCACACCGTCACAGCCACCCGCATACATGATCGTGGAGAGCGGCAAAACGCTCGGCTTTTTAAGGGTTAATCGCAACGACGCGCTTTCGACCAATAATTTTGATGTCAGCGGTAAGGCCGTTAGCGGCACCATCAAGGGATTTTTCTATGCAGAACGCGGTGTATGGCGTCCTGGCGATGCTATTCACCTGAATTTTATCGTTGAAGATAAATCCGGTCGCTTCGATCCTTCACACCCTCTGACAGTCGATTTCTTCGATCCAAAAGGCACTAAAGTTGCCCAGCAAACACAAGCCCGCCCCGTCGGCGGTATCTATGCGTTTACGTTAAAAACCGCTGAATCCGCGCCAACAGGCAACTGGCGAGCAGTCATTCGTTATGGCGGCAACTATTTCTCGAAGGTCATTCCAGTCGAAACTATCGTGCCTAATCGGCTGAAGATAGCGTTGGAATTCTCCGAAACGCCAATCATTGTCAGCAAACGACCCACAGACGTATCGCTCAGTGCAAGCTGGCTCAACGGCGCGACGGCAAAGAACCTCAAAGCCGATATCAAATTGGTAGCGAATGCGACGAAAACTCGTTTTACCGGGTTTTCCCAATATTTGTTTGATGACCCGGCACGTTCATTGAAAACCCGGCCACAAGAGATATTCAACGGCAAACTCGATGCCAAAGGTGATGCCACCGCTCAGCTCCCGAACCTAAGCAACAATGCGCCAGGCGCACTGGCTTTGACGTTTACAACACGCGTTTTCGAGAATAGCGGTGCGTTCTCGACACAATATCAAACCGTCAATTACCTACCCTATGACAACTGGGTGGGCATCAATGTGCCTCAAGGCTCAGGCTGGGGCGGCGCGATTGGCCGCGACGATACTCTTAAGGTTGATTTTGTCACACTCACTCCGTCAGGCGAGCCGACTTCCGGTAAAAACCTTGACCTTACTGTGTACAAACTTGGGTGGTCATGGTGGTGGGATTCTGCCGATAACGATTTAAGCCGCTATATCAGTGGCCGCCATAGCCAGGTAATGGCCAATAAAAAGCTCTCAACCAACAACGATGGTCATGCAGACTGGCAACTACGTGGCGCTGATTTCGGCTGGGGACGTTACCTCATACGTGTCTGTGATAATGCTTCCGGCCATTGCAGCGGAAAAATCGCCTATATTGGTTGGAGCTCCAACGCTGCCAATGAAAATGGCGCCGAATTCCTGACGCTAACCACTGAAAAATCCACCTGGGTGGCCGGCGAGACTGCACGTATCAAGGTACCAGAAATCGCACCAGCAACGACTTCACCGAAAGAGGCGCCTAACGATATATCAAAAACTCAATATCGCTGGTTACTCACTCTCGAAACTGCCAGTCGCATTATTGATCAGCAGTGGGTAACACCTGATAGCACGAATCATATTGATGTCGCCCTCACCGCTGACATGGCCCCCAATGTTTATGCACATTTGACCTTAATCCAAGCGTTAGACGATAAGCAAAACGATCGCCCCGTGCGTATGTACGGAATCGTGCCATTGCTCGTAGAAGATCCGCTTGCCCTTTTACAACCGGAGATCACAGCGCCAGAGTCGGTACGCCCGAACCAAACTCTGCGGGTGCAGATCGGCGAAAAAAGTCATCGTCGCATGGCATATACACTCGCCGTTGTGGATGAAGGTTTGCTCGGCATCACCAACTATCAAACGCCGAATCCTCATGGCACTTTCTTTAGCCGCGAGAAACTTGGCGTTTTAACCTGGGACCTTTACCAGTGGGTGTCTAGCGCCGTTCAAGGACGCTTCTATCCAGCCATTCAAATCGGCGGCAGTGACAGTGGCGAAGATGAAGAAGCTCAAAGCCATCGACGCAGATTTCCGCCCGTTGTCCGTTTTATCGGGCCTTTTGAACTCGAGACAGGCGCTACGGCAAGCCATGAAATCGACATCCCTAACTATATGGGCGCCGTTCGCATCATGGTTGTTGCAGCTCACGACAACTTAAAAATCGACGGTGAAGTACAACAGGCGGCCTATGGTTCTGCCAGCCAGTCTGTCACAGTGAGTCAGCCACTCACCTTATTAACCACCTTACCACGTGTACTTGGCCCACAAGAGTCGCTCAACGTACCGGTTACCGTATTCGCAAACGATGAAAAAGTACGCCGTGTTAACATCACCAGCGAAACCAATAACTTGTTGAAACCCGTTACTGCCAATGCCGAAATAACCTTCAATGAACCCGGTGATAAAATCGCAGAGTTACGCTATCAAGTTGCAGATCATGTCGGTCAGGCTCGGTTTGATGTAAAAGCAACAACGGGCATCGGCGCCGGCCAAGAAACCGCATCGGATACCGTCTTTATCGACGTACGCAGCGCCAACCAACCACAAACTCAGGTGCAATCCCAATGGCTGGAAGCTAAACAAACCACGGCCTTACAACTCAAGCCGATCGGTATCGCTGGTACCAATATCTCCCAGATTGGATTTTCACAACTGCCGAATATTGATTTGACGGAACAACTAACTTATTTGATTGGTTACCCTCACGGTTGTATTGAGCAAACCACGTCGAAGGCCTTTCCACAGCTTTATTTAAGACGTTTAACACCGCTTTCGGATGTGCAAAAAAGCGAGATCAGCGAAAATGTACGTGCGGCCATCGAAAAGCTTCAGCGTTTTCAAAATACCGATGGCTCGTTTGATTATTGGCCTTGGGGCAACAGCTACAATCCATGGGCTAACACCTATGCGGGCCACTTCTTAATTGAGGCACGAAAAATGGGGTTTGTGGTACCTCAGGCAATGCTTGCTAGTTGGCTTTCGAATCAACGAGATATTGCCAGTGGCGCGGGCAGCCGTACTTACTATTTTGCTACCGATGCTTACACGCTATACGCACTGGCTTTGGCCGGTGAGCCTGATTTCGCAGCAATGAACCGTTTAAAGGCAAAAATGGAGCAATCTGCCGATAAAGCGCCGGGCTACGCGCAAGCTCTGCTCGGTGCCGCCTACGCGACAGCTGGAGTCAAAGACACAGCGAAGGCATTAATTAAGCAAGCTCAATTACCGCGTCGCTTTACTGAGAAAGCATCCTATACCTACGGCTCACCTCTGCGTAATCAGGCAATCACCGTCATTGCCCAGCAAGCTGCTGACGACCATACCGCCGCACTCACATCCGCGCAGAAAATGGCAGAAGCCATGCAACCAGAACGCTGGTACTCCACTCAATCACGCGCATTTGCATTGATTGCATTGGGTGAAATTGCCGAGGATCTTGGCAAGGCAAACACACCAGTTAGCTACCGGATTAATGATGGCCAATGGCAAACAACGGCGCTCAGTGGTGCGTTCGCACGCATTGGCATTAGCCAACCAGGTCAGTTAAATGTTGAATTCCGCAATGACGGCACGACACCGATTTTTGTTAGCCTAACAAACCAGGGCGTACCGGCAAACGGCAACGAAAAAGCTATTAGTGACAATCTAAAACTCGAGGCTACCTTTGCAGACAGCAATGGCAACTCAATCGACGTTAGCCGTCTTCAACAAGGTGCCGATATCGTCGCGACCGTCACCGTTACGGCTACAAACAACACGCTGGATTACAATGACCTGGCCCTCACTACCGTTATGCCAAGTGGCTGGCAGATCAGCGACTCCCGACTCGATCAAAGCAAGATGCCTGATGGCGTGACTTACCAAGATATTCGTGATGACCGAGTATTAAGCTATTTTTCCCTGCTTAACAATCGCTCGGACCGCCGCATTATTCGTCGTTCTATCACGTTGAGGTTCAACATTAACGCATCGTTTAAAGGCCGGTTCTATCTACCAACCTGGCAAGTAAGTGCCATGTATGACGACAACATCAAGGCTGCCACCAAGGGCCAATGGGTTGAGGTGATTGATGAAACCGTTGCTGATAACTCTAGAAACATTAGCAGGAAAACGCCTCAGCAATCGTCAACATCAACCGATGTCCAATGATACAGCGTTCACTCAAGTTAGCGGCTGTTGATCAATACGGTTCTGGCTGTTGATCCATGAAAGAATGGCGTTTTCCAGCACTGCGAGGGCTTTCTAACCGCCCAATTACATGGTTATTGAGCGGTTTGTTGGCCACGATTGTTGTCATTGTTTGTATCGCGCTACAACCGATACCCCATCGTCGACTTCAGCCTCCCGTCAGCCCCGTGATGCTGGATATCGATGGCAAGCTGTTAGGCGCACGGGTCGCCAGCGATGGACAATGGCGATTGCATCATGCCGACGCACTGCCCGATAAATACATCAGGGCGTTATTAGCGTTTGAAGATCGCCGTTTTTATTGGCACCCAGGCGTTGATCCAATTGCGATCATTCGAGCTGGCGTCAGTAATTGGCAGCATGATGGAGTGGTTTCAGGTGCCAGCACCTTAACGATGCAACTCGCACGCTTGCTCAATCCTCAACATCGAAGAAACCTCCCGAATAAAGTTCGTGAAGCCGCACTGGCGTTAAAACTTGAAACAACATTCAACAAACCAGAAATCCTTCAGATATACGCAAATTTAGCGCCATTTGGCGGTAATACTGTGGGTATTGCTTCGGCAACATGGCGCTATTTTTCCGTACCGGTTGCCGATATCAGTTGGGCTCAAGCAGCGTTACTTGCAGTACTCCCCAAAAATCCCAGTGACCTGCGCTTGGGAAAAAATCGTGATCGACTCAAAGACCGACGCGACAATCTGCTCAAACGACTCTCAAAACAGCAAGTATTTGATCACGAAACATTGAAACTCGCCTTGCTTGAACCACTGCCTAATGCACCAGCACCGATGCCGAATGCCGCACCACATTGGTTTACTCAACTGCAACAGCGTAATCCTGAGATCCATGAACACCGTTCAACATTAAGAGCAGATTTACAACAACAGCTCACCACTATCACTGCATCTCACATACGACGTATAGCGGACGATGGCGCGAGCAATATTGCAGCAGTGGTCATCGATAACACAACACAATCGGTTGTTGCTTACGTTGGTAACCAAGCCGCGTCAGCTTTGCGGCATCATGCAAAATACGTGGATATCGCAAACAGCCCGCGTTCATCAGGTAGCTTATTTAAACCCTTTTTATACGCTTTGATGCTACAACAAGGTGATATCTTACCGCCGTCATTGATCTTGGATATCCCGACCAACTATCGCGGCTACCAGCCAGAAAATTATGATCACCACTATCGTGGTGCGGTCAGTGCTGCTGAAACCTTACGCCAATCGTTGAATGTCCCCAGTGTGCGTATGCTTCAAAAATACGGGGTTGAAGCATTCAAGCAAGATCTCGAATCCATGGGGTTAACCACCCTCTTCCGCCGTGCCGACGACTATGGTCTTTCACTAATTCTTGGCGGCGCGGAAGTTACGCTACTTGAAATAACACGCGTTTATAGTCGCCTACTCGAGAGCGCCGCGGGTCGGCAGTCAGCAGGTTCTGTATTGAAAGAAACCGGCGAGAAAAAACCAAACCGGCGGGAAACATCCCTTACTACAAAGCCTGAATCTCAATTTGTTATTCGCCAAGGAGCCGCGTGGCTAACACTACAAACCATGGCCGAACTAAACCGCCCGGATACTCAACGCCACTGGCGAGCATTTTCAAGTAGCCCATCCATAGCCTGGAAAACCGGCACCAGCTACGGACTACGCGATGCTTGGGCCATTGGCAGCAACAACGATTACACCGTTGGTATCTGGGCCGGCAATGCTAACGGTAGCGAAGGGATTCAACTGAGTGGAACACGCACCGCTGCGCCGGCTCTGCTGGATGTGTTTCGGGCGCTGCCAGCAGCAGCGTTGCCACCTCAACCAACCTTCGCGTTAAAATCTTACCGTGTTTGTGAGACTGACGGCTATCTTGCCAACGCAGGATGCAAAACTGCAGAAACCTGGGGGCCAATAGGCGCTGATTTCAAAAGCCAGTCGCCGTGGCATTTCGAGGTTCATGTTGATGAAAATGGCATGCAGGTTCACGGTCATTGCGAATCTCCGTTCAACATGACTCGTCACAGCGTGTTTCAGCTACCCCCGATCGCAAACTTCTATTACCAGCAAACCGCTACCAATATTTCACCGCCTCCGGCGATGCGATCAGATTGCAACCTTAATCCGGCTGCCATGGCTGATAAAGCCCCGATGGAAATTGAGTATCCAACTGAGGGAGCGAATATCGCTCTTCCGGTTAAACTCGATGGAGCACGCGCTCAGTTGATCGTTAAAGCACGTCATAATCGTGCGAATAAAACGCTATTTTGGCACCTTGATCGCACTTATATCGGTAAAACTCGCCACGTCCATGAGCTGGCAATCGACGTTCGTATTGGTTGGCACAAGTTAATTTTAATCGATGGAGACGGTTATCAGCTTGAACGTTGGTTTAAGGTGCTTTAAGTTATCGCCTTCGTATAAGCGACACGGTAATCTGTGCTCGCCCAGTCAGTCACACACTATGTTTCTTTCCTGCCAATGTAAGTGAGTTTGTATGAAGACCGCATTAATCACAGGCGCATCATCCGGATTCGGAGAAGCTACCGCACGTATTTTTGCCCGTCATGGTTATCGATTAATTTTGGTTGCCCGCCGTTTAGATCGGTTGAAGGTATTGGCAGAAACTCTCGATACACCCTGCCATGTAGAAGCGTTGGATATGATGGATACGAGTGCTATTGACGCATTTGTTAATGGACTACCAACAGAATGGTCGACTATCGACATATTGGTCAACAACGCAGGCTTGGCGTTGGGTACAAGCCCAGCTCAAGAAGCTGACCTCACTGATTGGCACACGATGATCAACACCAATATTACTGGCTTGGTCACGCTAACACACAAAATACTGCCAATCATGGTGAAACAGAATTCAGGCTCCATTATCAACGTCGGATCTATCGCCGGTAACTGGCCTTACCCAGGAGGCAACGTTTACTGTGGAACTAAAGCTTTTGTTCACCAATTCAGCAAGGCATTGCGCGCAGATCTAGCCGGCACGGGTGTGCGTGTCAGCACAATCGAACCTGGATTGGCCGAAACCGAATTTTCAATCGTTCGAATGCATGGCGATAAACAAAAAGCGGATGGTTTGTATACCGATGCACAACCCATTGTTGCTGAAGACATTGCTGATATGATTTTCTGGCTGGCGAATGTGCCACCACACCTGAATGTTAACAATCTAGAGGTTATGCCTACAAGCCAAGCGTGGGGGCCACTAAACGTTGTCAAAAACACCGATGCAGCAGACGATGCCTAATTAATAAACGTGTTAATCTAGCGATCGCGCCGCGTACAAAAAAGCCAGAGAAGTCTCTGGCTTTTTTGTACTTGATTATCAGGATTCCTACGTTAAAAAACAAAGATGCTAAAAACCGTCAGTTTTTTAACACAGAAACGCCTTCAACCCCTATGCTTCAGCTTTGGCTTTTGCACGCGCTTTTGGCGCAGGCTTACCGTGTTGCACATCCTGCATCGCTTCACGCACCCACTGTCCGTTATCCTTTAACTGCATTTCTGCCATATAAAACGGATCAAGCAATTGCGCCAATCCGCCAAAACAGGCCAAATGGTCGTAATATTTGTTCGGTGGGAAATCCAGTGGCAAGCCGACTTCAACAACATGGTCAGCCATTACTGTACCCAAAACCGTCCAATTACTGTTCGCCTCAGCGCCATCGGGAATAGCATAGTCAGCAGGCGCGCCGCGATAGCTATTACCAAACAACGCACTAGGCACCGTCACAAAACCGTCGTTAGCACCGCCACCGTCTGACTGGGGAATCTCATAAAGCTCCTGGAAAGAATCTTTAAGGATCGGGCTAACGAGTTTTTCTGTCTTAGGATTACCCGCCATGCAGAAGTATTCAACGTTTGGATCATCCACACAATATGGGTTGAATTCTTCCAGCATAAACTTCTGGCCCAATGCACCAATCGCTGCAGTTGCATCCTGTTTTTTGCCGGTAATACCACGTGCGATCAAATCCGCTAAACCAAAAATATCGTTCAGAATTTTTTCGGCTTTCGGGTCTTTATCAACCAGGTCAACGGTGACATTACCGAAGTGAGGGCCACCGACTGTCACAACTTTACTGACGTGTTCGCCATAACCCTTACCATTCAACGGGCCAAGGCTAGTCGATACATATTCAGTATTCGGACAAACAAGCAGACGCGCATCAATGGCGCCTTGGCTATGCGCAACAAGCATAACTCTATCGACATTGAGCTTTTTGCGAATGGCTTCAATTTGAATCTTCCACTGTTCCGCACGCACTTGAGGCGAATTGAATGGTGTAACTTGCGGTGTGAATGCCTGATAACCCATTTGATTGAGCAATTCAGGGATGCCGTTCCAGTATTCAAGCAATTTAATGCCGAACACATCGATTTCGTTAAAACCGGCAAAGCCATGCATGAAGATAATCGGAGGACAAGCTGAAGGGTTTTCTGGCAGCGTCGACATGATACTGCGTGATACATTTAATGCCGCAGCGCCAAGGGCGGACGGGATCATCTGAAAGTTCTTGAGCATGCTCATGCGTACAACTCCTTTGTTAGTTAAGCACGCTGGGCATAATACTTAAGAGAAATTAGAGGGGCTAGTCTAAAAAACAGATTATTTAAGCCGCGCCAGCAGTAACGAGACACTCAAAAGCTTGCAGTGCCTCGCCTTGCAGCATTTCGCGGTGTTAAAGAAAAGATCAATCAGCCTGCATTTCTATTTCCATATCTGAATTGGCAGCGTCTGATTCCGCATCGAACAAACCGTTAGCGCCATCATGTAACCACGCTTCAGCCTTATCGTATTCGCAATAGCTGTAGATTTGAATTTTAGCGTTCTTAAAATGTGTTTGAAGGTGGGTTGAACAATCACCCGTCGCATTATCGGTCACCAATGCAATATTGGTAATCCACTCATGCATATTGTCTTTCAGCGAAAATTCTTCGACAAGTTTGCCAAAATCGTCCCAAGGCTCAAATTTCTCGACGTGGATCATCAGGCATGCAACCGCGTGTCCCTCGCCAACATGGGCATTAACAGCTTTCGCCGCGGCCTTAAATTCCTTTTTATCAACAACCGTTTCGGGTTCAAGAAATACAACAGAATGTTCGGTACTGACGACAGTGTTCAGCATAGCTACTCTCCTTGTAGTTTTCGTAAACGTAGAGATGACGAGATCGTTAAGCACATAACACTCATACGACCCTAAGCTCTGATTTGGCTTAGATTCTCTATCTTCTACGTACACGCTTCCATGTGATTCGTTCTTATTATTCAATAATTATAGCTGAGTTACAGGCACCCAATGCGTATTGACCTTGCATTGCAAATCAATGTGAAATCAATACAAGCGCGCCGAGCACTCGATAGATAATATTGCACTAATGAAATATTGGAACCCGTCTTTGGCTAAAATACAAAAAAGATATAAAAACGTGACATCCAATCCCGCTCAATTATGAGCCTGAGCGTCGTTGAAGCCACCCCACAGACATTACACCGAGCATAACAACCAAATAACCAAGGAATTGCAGCATATTCATGCTTTCTTGAAGAAAGATCACGCCCAATATCAGGGTAAACGAAGGACTGATTCCGCCAATGATGGCTCCTCTGGATGCCCCGATTCGCTTAATACCTGCCGCGATTAGGAACGTCGGCAAAACTGTCGCGAAAATGGCAATTAAAAACGCATACCCATAAACGGCGTTTGCCTGAGAAACCAGTGCTTGCCATTCAGACACAGCAATAAAGTGTGTCGCAATAACCACATTGGCAGAAAGCATTGCGACTGCCGTAAAAAGTTGACTAGGGATATGCAACATCAAGCGCTCACTACCGACGAAAAAAAGCGCAAATGCAACAGCACTGCCAAAGATCAACATGCCACCAAAAATCATGTCTCCAGCAAGGTGCACCCCACCGATATCAGTGGCCCCGTTCATTGCGGGAACGAACAACATCAGTAACCCACAATAGACGATCACCACACCTGCAATAACAGGCACACTCGGAATTCGGCGGTGAATCAGGGAATTCATTAACACCACCAACATCGGATAGGTATAAATAATGATACGTTCGATACTCGCTGGCACGTAGAGCAAACCCAAAAGATCAAGCCAAGACGCAAGATAGTAACCGCAGACGCCCAAAGCGATAACACAAAGCCATCGTGAAACCGGGGTGTTAACTGCCGAGAACTTTCGTAGCTGGTGCCACAAAACAAAGAGATAGACAGGCAATCCAAACAACATGCGTAACGTCATAAGAACAACGGGCTCTACGCCATATTGGTAGGCCAGCTTGATTAAGATCCCTTTCGCGGAAAACAACGTAGCACCGATTGCAGCGAGCAAATACCCATCCAACCCTGCTACACGGTCAAAGATTGGGCGACTGCCCTCTAGGGTTTCACTGGACACTACTCACCACACATTCGCCGAAAAAAGCGGCGAATTATGCGGGTTACCGTGAAAACCTCAAGTGCTGGTCTAAATAGGCATCAGTTAATGATGTGTGAAGTGTTGAACAACTGCTCCGACCTTATTGAACACAGGTGCGAAAATACTCGATGAATGGGAGCGGCCTTTCAAAAACAAACAGGATATCCGATTGTAATAATTATCTTTACGAATCGACTCCATGACATCGCTCACACAGATATGTTTATCTCTGTCGGGTTTAATTAGGACGATATCTTCGGAACCGGTTAAGCAATCGACAAAATCTCCGGCTTCTCGTGAACTCCATACCTGCGGATCAATTCCCCACAGAAAAGCGTTGTCGATATACTCGTCAGCTAATTGCTCAGTTGAATCCTTGCTCGGTTTCACATTCAGATCGGCTGCTGAGGCCACCGTCATGTTATTAAGCCAGGAAGGATGCAATTCACTAGCGTAAGCGTGATTGCCAAGCGACACAATGCGCGGGTCCGATGCTTTGCGACGGAACACATAGCGAAACCCTTCTGTTCGGGACGCGACGGCAATTAAAAGCGCTTGGCGGGCAGCAAAGGTATTTTTCTGAAAACCACTGCTATGACGATATACCAACACATCGTCAGATTCATATACCACGCGGTATCCAGCGTTTTTGAAAACGGCAAGCTCCATAAAGATATCCTTTACGCGTTAAAACGATGCTCACCACACTAATTATTCGTTCAGGGGTATTATAGTCCAGCAACCTTGAACCATCGTTAACCGCTCAAAATATGTGGCTTGCATGAGTTGAGACGCGCGAAACCCACAAGCCGTTCCCCGACGAACGGTAGAAGTGGGTAGCAGTTCACAAGAATTAAATAAGCCCCTACCGCGCTACATTTAACAGTGAACCAACTCAACAGGCCGCGGCGATAGTCCCCCTTACAACGTGTTGTCGAACCCTGGGAAATTCCGGCAAACCCCGTTGATAGTGTCTACACTCCGGCATCAGACCCTCGATTTTTTGGATATGACATGTTCAAAATTGCCATAGTGAATAGCAAAGGCGGTGTCGGAAAATCGACTCTGACAACAAACCTCGCCGCTTGGTATGCATCCCAAGGATGTAAAACAGCCATTCTCGATCACGATTCTCAAGGTTCGTCTTCATTCTGGGCGTCAAAGCGTCCACCCCAGGTTAATCCGGTACAAGCGATTGAAGCTTTCAAAGAGCCTTATGGCATGACGCGTAGCTTTTACCTGAAGCCCGAAGCTGGCACACAAGTTCTGCTAACAGACACTCCCGCCGGGATTGATCTGATGCGGTTTCAGCCCCCGTTAAAGGAAGCCGATGCGATTTTAATCCCGGTTTTACCATCGGCGATTGATATTCATGCCGCTGCACACTTTCTGCGCGACCTGTTCCTCATCGGCCGATTACCGCGCTCTTCCACCAATATTGCCGTCGTTGCCAACCGGGTGCGAAAAAACACTCGAATTTACCAAACGCTCGAAATATTCCTGAATCGACTTGAGATCCCATTTGTCGGCACGTTAAGAGACAGTCAGAACTACATACAGGCTGCCGCATCCGGGCTTGGCGTATGTGAATTAACAAAGTTTCGATTTGCCCATGAAAAACCAGGATTGCTGCCGCTACTAGATTGGCTGCACGCCCTCGATACCACATCCTCCCTCTTGCCTTCCCCAACAGATTCGTCCGCACTCCGTTCTACGGAATCCCGGACATCCGAAAACCAAAAACAGCCCAACGAAACCGCAGGCAACAATACAACAACCTTTGATCAGCTATGCGGTCAAAACACCACGTTATAGATCAATGGATTGACAAACACCCATCGATATTCCCATGGAGGCATGAATGACAGAGCAAGCCTATATTCTGGATGCTATCAGAACACCGCGAGGCAAGGGCAAGAGTTCCGGCCAACTGCATGAAGTCAAACCCGTCAGCCTGCTTGTCCACCTTTTAAAATCTCTCGAACAGCGCAACAATCTGGATACAGAAGCCATTGATGACCTTGTTATGGGCTGTGTTTCAGCAATCGGTGATCAAGGCGCGGATATCGCTAAAACGGCAGCACTCGCTGCTGGGTGGAGTGAAAACGTTGCTGGCGTTACCCTTAACCGCTTCTGCGCATCAGGGCTTGAAGCTTGTAACCTTGCCGCGATGAAAGTGCGTTCGGGCTGGGAGCAACTCGTCGTCGCAGGCGGCGTTGAATCAATGTCGAGAGTTGCCATGGGCTCTGATGGCGGCGCATGGGCAATGGATCCGGAAACCAACCTACAAACGGGTTTTATGCCGCAAGGTGTGGGTGCCGATTTAATTGCCACGCTGGACGACCTCAGCAAACATGACGTTGATGCTTTCGCAGTAGAATCCCACAAACGCGCGGCAGCCGCTTGGCAACGCGGAGCATTCGAAAACAGCATCGTGAAAGTCGTTGATCGAAACGGACTAATGATTCTAGACAAGGATGAACTGATTCGGCCAGACGCCAGCCTAGATAGCCTCGGCAAGCTTTCAGCAGCTTTCGCCCTCGTTGGTGAAATGGGCTTCGACGGCGTTGCTCGAACAAAATATCCGCACGTTGAGCGCATACAACATATCCACACTGCAGGTAATTCGTCCGGTATTGTCGACGGTGCTGCCGCTGTGCTTATCGGCTCTGAAGCAGCAGCAAAGTCATTGAACCTGATACCCAGAGCCCGTGTCGTAGCAACAGCAGTCGTCGGAACCGATCCCACCATCATGCTCACTGGGCCTGCGCCTGCTTCCCGTAAAGCACTGAAAGCCGCAGGGTTAACGGTTGACGATATTGATCTGTTTGAGGTCAATGAGGCATTTGCCGCCGTTGTTATTCGGTTTATGCGAGAAATGGGGGTTCCCCATGAAAAGGTCAACGTCAATGGCGGTGCAATCGCAATGGGACATCCATTGGGGGCAACAGGGGCAATGTTGCTAGGCACCATGGTCGACGAACTCGAAGCGCGCAGCCTTAAACGTGGCCTGATCACATTATGTGTCGGCGGCGGCATGGGTATCGCCACTATCATAGAACGCGTCTAAATCGCTGAAACGGAGGCTCATATGATGACCAATCGATCCATCCATATTGAAAAAGACGCGGACAATATTATTCACCTGATTCTGGATAACCCCAGAGGCAGTGCAAACTTACTCAACACCGATTTTATCTCTGATCTCATCGACGTTTGCCAGGAAGTCGAGCAGACCGATCACATCGGCGTCATCATTCGGTCGGCAAAAGCCACCTTTATGGCAGGTGGTGACCTCGACATGCTCTATCAGGTTGATACCAACAGCGCCGGTATGTTTTACGATTCCGTCGAGTCTTTCAAACATGCGATGCGCCGCCTTGAGACAGGAGGAAAACCCGTTGTTGCATGTATCAACGGCGCAGCACTGGGTGGTGGTCTAGAACTCGCACTATCGTGCCACCATCGGATTTCTCTCGATGATAATGTGACGCTGGGATTACCCGAAGTCACCCTCGGGCTTCTTCCCGGCGGCGGCGGTATCGTTCGCATGGTGCGCCTGCTCGGTCTTCAGCAGGCCATGCCTTACCTTACGGAAGGTAAAAAATTCGACCCAGCCAAGGGGCAAACATTGGGCATCATCCACGATATCGTGGCAGACGAAGAAACACTCTTTAAAAACGCCGTTCGCTGGATTAAAGACAACCCTGAAAGCCACCAACCTTGGGATGAAAAAGGATACCGTATTCCAGGTGGAAAGCCGGATCACCCCGCCATGGCGCAATTATTGCCCATTGCACCAGCGATGATGCGCAATCAAACCAAAGGGACCCTTCCTGCACCCGAGTATATTCTGTGCGCCATGGTCGAAGGTGCTCAGGTCGATTTTGATACAGCGCTACGCATCGAATCCCGTTACTTCGTCAATCTGACAACCCATCAGGTTGCGAAAAACATGATTCACACTTTCTGGTACCAGCTCAATGAAATTAAAGCAGGTGCATCAAGGCCTGACCTTCCCGCATCATCGCCGCGTCAAAAAATCGGTATTCTTGGCGCAGGTATGATGGGTTCAGGTATCGCGTATGCCTGTGCCGATATAGGTATCGATGTCGTTTTGAAAGACGTGACACTCGAGAGCGCAAAAAACGGCAAAGCCTATAGCGAGAAACGGCTTCAAAAGCGTATCGATAACGGGCGCCTAACAGCTGAACAAGCAAAAACTGTGCTCTCCGCGATACACCCAACCGATAACGCTGGTGATCTCGCAGAATGCGACTTGATCATCGAAGCTGTATTCGAAGACAGACAGCTCAAAGCTCAAGTCACCCAAGAAGCAGAGCCCCACCTGAGCGATCATGGTATTTTTTCATCTAATACATCGACATTACCGATATCCGGGCTCAGTCAGGCATCGTTGAATCCGGAAAAATTTATCGGTTTACATTTCTTTTCACCGGCAGACAAAATGCCGCTGGTTGAAATCATTTGTGGTCAAAACACTAGCGATGAAACGCTCGCGATTGCTTACGATTTTGTGCTGCAAATTGGCAAAACACCCATCGTTGTAAACGACAGTCGTGGCTTTTTTACTTCGCGGGTTTTCGGGATGTTTTGCCTCGAAGGTGCAGCCATGCTGGGCGAAGGCATCCCAGCAGCAACCATTGAGAACGCAGCATTCTTAGCGGGATTCCCGGTGGGGCCACTCGCGGTTGTTGATGAAGTATCGCTAACACTTCTCAACAAGATCAAACAACAGGAAATCAGCGATCTCGAGGCTGAGGGCAATACCTATAACCCACACCCTGGTGATCTTGTTATCGACGCAATGCTGTCTAAATCGCGTGCAGGAAAGGCCGCTGGTGCGGGTTTCTACAACTACCCAGCATCAGATAAAAAATACCTTTGGCCAGGTCTAACGTCAATCACCAAGGCAGAAACAACACCAACACCGCTTGACGATATCAAAGATCGCCTCCTATTTATCATGGCCTTAGAAACCGCTCATTGTTATGACGAGGGAGTACTGACATCAACGCGCGACGCCAACATTGGTTCGATCTTCGGGATTGGATATCCGCCTTGGACAGGCGGCGCACTTCAGTTTATCCGCCAATATGGCATTGAAGCATTTAACCAACGAGCCAATTACCTGGCAGAACGTTATGGCGATAGGTTCTCCCTGCCTGATTCGCTAATTTCTGGCAGCGCAACTCATATCTTCAGTAAGGAGCCCTAAGATGATCCAGCGAACTATTTACGATTCTGACCTCGAAATGTTCCGTGATTCCGTTCGAAAATTCCTTGAAGCCGAAGCCGTACCGTACCACGCCCAATGGGAAAAAGACGGCCAAGTCGATAGAAGCCTCTGGAACAAAGCCGGCGAACAGGGGTTTCTATGCCCTACCGTACCGGAAGCCTATGGCGGAGTCGGTGTTGATTTCCGCTACAACGCGATCATTGACGAAGAAATATCCAGCATGGGGCTAACAGGTATTGGCTGGGGGCTGCACTCCGATATCGCTGTGCCCTACCTACTAAACTACGGCGATGAGGAGCAAAAGAAAAAGTACCTGCCGAAGTGTATCAGTGGCGAAGTTGTTACCGCAATTGCGATGACGGAACCTGGTGCCGGCTCGGACCTTCAAGGCATAAAAACAACAGCAATACTCGATGGGGACCACTACGTTCTCAATGGTTCTAAGACTTTCATCACAAACGGCCAACACGCAGATCTTGTTATTGTCGTGGCCAAAACCGATGCAGCAGAAGGCGCCAAAGGGATCAGTTTATTGCTAGTTGAAGCAGGTTCTCTCGGTTTTTCTAAAGGCAATAACTTGGAAAAAATCGGCATGAAAGCACAGGACACATCCGAATTGTTTTTTGACAACGTTCGTGTTCCGAAAGAAAACCTGCTCGGCGAAGAGGGCCAGGGTTTTATTTATTTGATGCAGGAATTACCGCAAGAACGTCTTTCGGTAGCAATCATCGCTATCGCTTCGGCAGAGTCAATTTTGCGCCAAACTATCGAATATGTGAAAGACCGAAAAGCCTTCGGAAAGCCCATTGCTGCGATGCAAAATACGCAGTTCAAAATCGCCGAGATGGACACCGATTTGACCGTTGCCCGAGTGTTTATTGACAAATGTTTGGAACTCCACATCGACGGGCAGTTAGACGTACCAACGGCCGCGAAATCGAAATTGATGTCGACAGATCTCCAGTGTCAGGTGATCGACGAATGCCTCCAACTTCACGGTGGTTGGGGCTATATGTGGGAATACCCGGTTGCCCGAGCGTACGCCGACGCACGGGTGCAAAAAATCTATGCGGGCACCAATGAAGTGATGAAACTCATTATCAGCCGCGCAGTGCTTCGCTAATCCGATTAAGCGCCAGCACGTAAATAACACACGGCGACACTCTCGCGATCATGCTCACTTCCACTACCAGTGCGCCGTCCCACATAACCGATAGCAAACCGGCGCTATTACCGCAGTGCCAGCGTTAAATCGCTTTAACTTAAGCGCTATCGATGTAATTCCTTTCACCAACACCTCCGTTATCATTAAAATTCAGATATGATTTTTAGACACTGAAACGCATAACATCACATATGGAATTACCATGGCTGCACCATTAAAGGGACTAAAAATCCTTGATTTCACCCCGCTTCTTCCCGGCCCATATGCAACTATGCTTTTAGCCGATATGGGTGCTGAGGTTTTACGTATCGAAGCCCCCGATCGGCCGGATTTCCTCAGACTAATGCCCCCCTATATCGAAGAGGGAGTTAGCGCCGCGCAAGCCTCGATAAACCGTAATAAAAAATCGATGGCGTTAAATTTGAAACATCCTGAAGCCGCATCGATCGTGATCAAATTACTCGATGAGTACGACATTATTATTGAGCAATATCGCCCGGGTGTAATGGCTAGGCTGGGGCTGGATTATTCAACGCTAAGCAAGGCACACCCTGAACTTATCTATTGTTCAATCACGGGCTTCGGACAATCAGGCCCGCTATCGCAAGCCGGCGGGCATGATATTAACTACTTATCTCTCGGCGGTTTGGCCAGCTACAGTGGCCGAGAAAATACAGGCCCAGTACTCAACGGCACACAGATTGCCGATGTCGCCGGTGGTAGCCATCATGCAGTAATGGGTATTTTGGCAGCTGTTATCCAACGCCAGACGTCAGGCACCGGGCAACATGTCGATATCAGCATGACGGACGCGGTACTTTCAATGAATACTATTTTCGCTGCGAGTCATCTCGCGGACGAACAAGTTCCAGGGTTAGGAACAGAACAGCTGAATGGCGGGATTTTCTATGATTACTACGAAACATCCGATGGCCGCTGGCTTGCAGTCGGTGGTCTCGAACCCAAATTCTGTAAAGCGTTCTGTAGCGTTATAGACAAACCTGAGTGGTTAGAACGATTTTTTGACTACTCAACCGATACCCAGCACACGTTAAAAAGCGATATCACCAACGAAATCAAAAAACGAACATTTGCCGACTGGCAGGATAAGTTCAGCCAAGCCGACGCCTGTGTTTCTCCCGTGCTGAATCTCGCAGAAGCAACATCGCATCCGCATTTTATTGAACGACAAATGATTTGTGATGCTCAGCTTTCTAGTGGCGACACTGTCAAACAGATCGCGTGTCCTATACGCTTTGGCAACACCCGCCAAGCGTCGTTAATTGCGGGCACCGCACTAGGCACGCAGAATCACGCGACGTTGTCAGCTTTAGGGTATTCCGAAGAAGCGATTCGAAAACTTACCGAAGAAGGAGCAATATCCGGCTAACGGGCTGCACCTGGGCCCCGCTAGCAAAGTCGACTAGAGCAAACCAGACTATCAAATATCGACAACAGCGATCTGGGCCTTCGCCCGAAGGTGCGTTTGTTGGCAAACAGAAAGTTGTTGAGGCGGAGAAGAGTGAATAAAGCGCTCGATGAGATTCGCTTCAAATATAAGGCATATCACTCCACCGGCATCATTAAACCACCCTATTTCATCGCCCTTTTCGACACACTGACCTGCCTTTGCATACGAACAAACCGAGCTTGATGATGCGCTGCCGAGAGCCAACACGAGGACTTTCTTATTACCTGCAGCATGCTTAGTTTCTATTAGAATTCTCACCATCGTATTTACGCTGGATTTAGCCGGATCTAACGCCATTATTTGCAAGAGCGGCGCAACACATCGGTTAGCGGGTATCTTTTCGACACTCACGATCGTTCCAGAAACTGGCGCAAACCAGCGATGCAGATCAAACACCCCAAGATTAATTCGGAAAAAATCAGCGCCCTCCGAGTGAAACTCAGCATCATCAGGCACCAATGTCGACAATAAAGCGCTTTGATCACGCAGCATCACATGAGTTTTTCTGTTAACAGAATGCAGAACCTCCGACAAACGACCATCACAAGGAGAAACGACGATGCTATTCACTTCAGGGGTGTCGCTATATCCATCCAGCGGGCGACAGATTTGAATGACACGCCGATTCTGGAAGGACAAATACGTCGAAAATCCCCAATGCACGGGGTCATCGGTAAGCATTCTGCTTGTTACATATTGATCGAGCCGATTCCTCACCCAGGATTCATGGCATAACCACCCGTTAGGCCCGGTATTCAGCGTAGATAACGAGGCAGGCGAACTCAGAAATGCATACCAGGTATTCATCATCTGAAGAAAACAGCGATTGACTGCTTCATGACTAAAAAATTCGTCGGCTGCATCGGTAGCCAGCATGAACACCAATACGCCGTACAATGGATCAAGGCCAAAACCGCGTTCCAATTCAAACTTCGGCGCAGAGGTTACGGCGTGATGCAAGCAAAGTAGCCATTCGTCTGTGGTTTCGACAACCGCGTGTTCGACTTCCATCTCTGAACGCTGCAAAGCACTCCCTTGCCGCAGCATATTGTCTAACAGCTCGGCAAGGTGAAGATCTTTTTCTAGTAGAAATTGCAATGCCCTAACACTTCGATGTAGAGGTTTATCGGCATGGATAAACGCAGCTTTGCTGCGCGACAACCAGCGACCATACCAATCTGCGGCCACCGATACAGAACCTGTAGTGAGCTCAACGGATGCAGCCCAACGTTGGGAAACCTCAGCAGTGAGTCGTTGAGAGAGCCTATCAATATGTATATTGTGAGTGGCATCAAGAGACGTATCGAATGGCATATTGAATGGCACATCAGACATCAACGATTGGCCAGCCAACTCGACAGTCAGAACATTTATATCCTTATTCATTAACCTGACTCCTTGGTATTACTGCCTCACTATAGTCAAACTTTGACGCGCGGCTTCGATAGAAATGAAGTATTTGTTTCCGGATCAAAGCGATGGATGTGAGCTAAACTTAGGAGAATACTATATGACTGGGATATAGAGGAAAGACGATGGAAGCCACAGACTTAGAGCAAATGACAGAAGCCGCATCAGCAGCAAACGAAACTCTCGGCTACAAAATGCCAGGTTACAACACGCACGACATTGGCCAAGCGAGCCACGAATACCATTCGCTGGTGCAGTGCATAGCCGCATTTCAGTGCCATGGCGAAGCCATCATGCCGCATATTGACCACGAAGTTCAGAATTACATGACACTTGCAGTAGATTCAAACGCGAAATAAACGTCGCCAACTTTTTAAGCAATTGCCGACTCACAAACATCGGGCGCGCACATATAATCCACCCAAGACATAGGTACAATGGAGCGCGTCAGCCAAGCACTGACATCTGCGCCTCCTCGCGTCATTCCTGCATAGATCTCGCGACTACCCGCATCCTGCAATCGCACAAGCCGCCGATACAACGACTGACTATTTACACTGGGAAATAACACACTGAAAGCACGCAAGAGCAAGCGTTGAGCCACGAAGCTATTGTCTGGGATGGACGCTGCCTGAATCGATGCGTCAACAAAACCACTAACGTAACCCAAAGACCAATCATTGAGTATCGCGGCCGGTTTATTCCCGTTTTCGTCAGTCACATATACCAACTGAACAATTAGCCCACTAAAACTGAATCCGGACGCAATCCCTAGCACTTCCTCTAAACCTAAATTCATACGCATACATAGGCTCCCTGCACTGCAATCACACCTGCCAATCAAGCGCGGATACCTTATAGAGCCTCAATACATATCAACCGTTTCATTACATGAAGGAAAACCCGCATCAACTTGATTCATATCAACCATGCTAACCTCTCCTAAATATCGATACTCAACAAAACTCGATGAACTGTACTGGAAGAAAGCACGACATATGCTAGCTTCAAAGCATGCAGCGCGGCCGATTGTGACAGAATATGTTGGCTCAATTGGCACATAGAGCCCACAAGTATCACTGCATAAACACGGGATTAGAAATCCAGATTGACGGATAGAATGGAACAGCGCCCTCCCTCTGCATTTGGGCGTCATAATAAGAATCGGTATCGAGAATCCAGCCTTGCTTTTATTCCAACCTGAACACCGCCAGCTTATCGTCTTCAAGGCCATTGCCACATTAAAATCAGAATCGACTAAAACTTATCTGAGCTTCATGTGGTGGGTCATTGAACCGCTACTATCCATGGCGACCTACTATGTCGTATTTAAGCTTCTTCTCAATCGCGGAACAGAAAACTACGTTGCATTTCTGCTCATCGGATTAGTCACCTGGCAATGGTTTGCAAATGCCGTCAGTCAATCTGCAGCGTCGATTAACGCAAACAAAGATCTTGTTTGTCAGGTCAGATTTCCGAAGCTTATCCTGCCGAGCGTTACCATTCTCATTAATACGATCAAGTTTCTGGTTACTTTCGTATTGCTTCTGTTGCTGATGCAATTTTCCACTGAAGGGGTCAGCGTTGCATATTTTTACCTACCTATCGTACTTCTAGTACAACTATTGCTGATCAGCGCGTGCTCCTATATCGCTGCAATTATCACAACATATGTTCCGGATTTTCAGGTTCTTCTGCCTAACCTGTTAAGGCTCATGATGTTTCTATCTGGCATATTCTATGCTGTGGAAACACTTTCTCCGCACTATCAGCAATGGTTTGGCATAAATCCGATGTGGGTCGTCATTGACAGCTTCAGGAAGATCTTTCTCACTAACAGTGCACCAGACCTATTCAGCCTGATGATCACTGCCGCTTTATCGATATCTGCAATTGCGCTGACTACACTGTTAATGCGACGTTATGACGCTCAAATACCTCGGGTACTCCTGCAACGATGAATGCTGAAAACAGAGCTCTTCGCCCCCCTATTGTTAAAGCGCAAAACCTTCGCTACAGCTACAAAAGCGGGCTGGCATTTTTTCGTCCCAAAACAATCTTTACTGCCCTGGATAATATAAGTTTTGATATTCAAAAGGGGGATTCTGTAGCAATCATCGGCAGGAACGGTGCGGGCAAAAGTACATTGCTTCGCCTTATCGCCGGCATACTCAAACCCGACGCAGGCAACATCCAGGTTAAAACGCAAAAGACCGCACTACTCTCGCTACAGCTAGGGTTTGACACCAACCTCAGTGGTCGCACTAATGCAACCATGAATGGCATGCTAATGGGGTTGTGCAAGCAGCAGATGGATGCCTTGATGCCCGACATCATTCGTTTTTCGGAACTGGAAACTTTTATTGACCAACCTATTCATACTTACTCATCCGGAATGCGAGCCCGACTCGGCTTTGCTGTTTCCCTCTACCTCAAACCCGAAATCTTGATGATCGACGAAGTACTTTCAGTCGGCGATACTCAATTCAGGGCAAAATGTCGCAGCGCGATGGAAAAGACGTTTGCATCTGATACTACCGTCATAATGGTCTCTCACAACGTTAAGGACATTGAAAAGTTTTGCAATAAGGTGATTTGGATAGAGCACGGAATAATTGTGGATTCGGGTGCAACTAAAGAGATTTTAGAACGCTATGAAAGTCAGGCAAAAGCAACTGGAGCGCTAGCATCTAAAGAGTTTGCCTGAACTACTTACCTGAACCATTCAAATGCATTACTCGCCAGTCAACAAAATTCGCTGAAGCGCAGCCGCGCTATGATCCCATGAAAATTGCTTAGCTCGCACGAGTCCGGCACTTTTCAACTCACGTTGTAGAGCTTCATCGCGGGCAAGCTTAAGCATGGCATCGGCAATGTCACTCACGTCATAAGGGTTAACGAGGTACCCTGCGCGGCCAACTACCTCTGGCATTGATCCCACATTCGAAGCAATCACGGGCACCCCTGCCGCCATTGCCTCGATGATGGGCAAACCAAACCCTTCGTAGAGCGACGGAAACACAAATGCTGATGCGCCAGCATATAACCGACATAATTCAGCATCATCAACGAATCCCATAAAATCGACAAATGACTCAATGTTTAAACGTGATGTAGCTTGAGAATAATGAGTATCGCCCCACCCTTCCATACCAACAATAACTAATCGCCAATCACACCCCCTGCGCCGCGTAGAAGCGAATGCCTCCAAAAGCCGCAGCAAGTTTTTTCTAGGTTCAAGTGTCGCCGTACACAAAAAATACCGTTGATCATTCGCTGGGGATTGCACACTAAAAAAGCTGGTCGATACCCCCGGACAAACGACATGAGGAGTTGCGGTATCTGGCTTCAGTGATAAAAGATCGTTGGCTGTATTCTCCGACACGCAGACGAGACTGTCGGCTTTATTCACTGACGAGGGAAAACACATGCTTTCTTGCAACAACCCCAATCGAGTCATCGAAGCTGGCAGCTGCCGCCAAACGAGATCATGAATCGTCAAAACACTTCTTACAGAAGATGGGAAAAGTAACGGCAGATGGTGACGAGTACCCCAAAAAACATCAAGAGAGTCTTTTCTAATCCAACGTGGAAAATGATATTGATATCTGAAAAAATTCGAAAATCGTCCAGATCGATTAGACGAAAAATGACGGATAACAATGGATGCTTTGCCACAATCAAAGTCGATTGGCGCGTCCGAATAGAGATACCAACAAACCTCATTTGAGCTAGCCTGAACCAACCTTTTTAAAAGTTCTGATACGTAACGTGAGATTCCTGTGGCAGGCCCGGCAAGCGGCCGAGCATCGACACCAATACGTAACATCTTCCGATCCATCGACATCCCTAGAAAAATAAAACTCACTCACAGAATTGAACGCTCGCGTTGGCGCCATGCGGTTTAAAACTAGCACATTCTTGATTATGCACTACCTTCAAAAAGGTTCGAAAACGCGAAGAAAACGTACCCGCAAATAAATCGGATAGAAAAATAACAACGATTATGCATAGGACGTAACCATGCCTATAGAGATTCAATTTCTCGGTCAAGTCGGCTGTGTGATAACCACACCTGAGTGCCGCGTCATGGTTGATCCCTACCTAAGCAATGCCGTCGCAGAAACCGAATCAGAGGATTTAGTCAGACGAGTTCCAATCCCTCCGATTAGTAGTACGGCAACCGCCGTCGATGCAGTCTTTATAACTCATAATCACCTCGATCATTGCGACCCTGAAACCTTGCATTTAATCGCAAGCCTCAATGAGAACGTCCCGATATTCGGCCCACCGAGTGTGATTAACAGGCTAGAGAAATTTCCACAAAATCAAAATTTGAATTTAAAAAAGCTTACCCGTAACTTTTTCCTATTCGGCGATATTGACGTGTCGATCTTGCCGTCAGCACACCCAATCATCCGTGAAAATGCTGAAGGGCTCTGGACAACGGTCGGCTACCTATTCAATGTCGCGGGTAGAAAAATCTATCATGCGGGTGACACCAGTCTCTGTCAGGCGCTCATCGATCATCTGAAAGCACATGCCCCCATTGATATCGGGCTCATCCCGGTCAATGAATGCAACTTCATGCGTGATGCCTCCGGCATACTGGGAAATATGAGCGTACGCGAAGCATTTTATCTATGCGACGCCGTTGGCATTGATCGCCTAATACCAACACATTGGGATATGTTTGACGCGAACTGCGTATACCCCGAAGAAATTTCGCTTCTCTATCGCATGATCTCTCCGTCTTTCGAACTGTCGGTAATCGAAGCGGGACAATCTATTCACCTTGATACGCAAAAGGCAGGAAGCCAAACATGCTTGTCAGCATCATAATCCGAACATTGAATGAAGAAAAATACCTTGGAGAGTTATTCGACAAAATCCATCAGCAAGACAAGTCCGTCTTCGATATTGAAACGGTGGTCGTCGACTCTGGCTCCACAGACCAAACTCTCCACATCGCGAGAGAAAATGGCGCAGAACTGGTTTATATCACCAAAGATGAGTTTTCCTTCGGTCGCAGCCTGAACATAGGCTGTGAACAAGCGCGTGGCGATATTCTCGTTTTTATCAGTGGTCACTGTGTCCCTGTGAACGACCAATGGATTAACACCCTGTGTACACCGATAAAAAACAGCGATGTCTGCTATAGCTACGGAAAACAAATCGGTAGAGACACGACAAAATTCAGTGAATCCCGCGTGTTCTTAAAGTACTTCCCCAACGAATCAGCGATACCACAAGCAGGGTTTTTCTGTAACAACGCCAACGCCGCTATTCGCCGATCAAACTGGGAAGGTGCGCATTTCGACGAAGATCTAACCGGCCTTGAAGATATGCACACGGCCAAACGCCTGTTTGAAGCGGGCGAAAAAATTGGCTACTGCGCAGATGCGCCGGTTTACCACATTCACAATGAAGGCTGGAAACAAATCCGCCGCCGTTATGAGCGTGAGGCAATCGCTCTTCGCCACATTCATCCAGAAATCCATATGACCCACCGTGACTTTGTCTGGTGCTTTCTATCATCCGTTACGAGTGACCTAATCGCAGCAACTCAGCAACGGAAACTGCTTCGCGAAACCAGCGGTATATTTGCGTTTAGACTCCATCAATTTTGGGGCTCGTATAGAGGTAACCACTTGATACGCGCAATCTCAAAAGAGAGCAAAAAGAAATACTTTTATCCAAGCCGTCCGATTAACAATAAGAGCGCAGGAAGTAATGACAAAAGTTATAGCGTTAATGCCATTGAAGGCGAACAGCACACGAGTTAAAGGCAAGAATTTTCGAAAACTCGGCAACAAACCTCTGTTTCGCTGGATGCTCGACAAACTCCTCTCAATGCCTGAAATAGACGAAGTCGTGATTAACACCGACGCCATTGAAGAACTCCGTCGAGAAGGCTTGCCGAAATCTGACAAACTCATCGTTCGCCAACGCGAAAAATCAATATGTGGCGACGAGGTAAGCATGAATCGTGTTATCGAAAACGACCTCGCGCATACCGATGCCGATCTCTATATCATGACTCATACTACCAATCCATTTTTGTCTGTTAGTACCATCAACACTGCCCTCAATACGCTGAAATCTTCACCCGATAAAGATAGCTTGTTTACCGTCAATAAACTGCAAACGCGGCTCTACGACGCTCAAGCAACGCCCGTTAACCACGATCTTAATAATCTGATACCCACACAAGATCTCGCTCCCTTGTTCGAAGAAAACTCCTGTTTGTACATTTTTACCAAACAGGCATTTCAAACAACAAAGGCGCGAATCGGCAAAAATCCAATGATGCACGCGACAAGCGCTATCGAGTCTGTCGATATTGATGAACCACAAGATTGGGATCTGGCAGCAATCATCGCGCAAGCAGATTCCTTAGAGGTAAATGTATGAAGGTACTAGTGACGTGCCCTCCCATGTTGCAGCAGAAAGAACACTTTCTCCCAATTTTTGAAAAAATGGGGTTTGAGGCTGTTACCCCCGAAGTGTCTCAAACACTCAGCGAAACAGAATTGAAACGTTATTTGACGGATGTCGGTGGGTGGATTATTGGCGATGATCCTGCAACACGCGACGTGCTCACTTATGGCAAAAACACACAACTCAAAGCCTGCGTTAAATGGGGCGTTGGTACAGATAACGTCGATCGAGCGGCCTGCGAAGAGCTCGGCATCGAATTCGATTACACACCCAATATGTTTGGTAAAGAAGTCGCCGATATCGCCGTCGGATATATCATTGGTTTAGCACGAAACACCTTCTTCATCGATAGAAACGTGCGTTCAGGCAACTGGGTAAAACCTACAGGGATTTCCATTGCCGGTAAAAAAGTCGGTGTCGTCGGCTTTGGTGATATTGGCAAAAACACCGCAAAACGCCTGCTTGCATCGGATATGGATGTTTATACCTACGACCCCTTTATTAAAGAAATACCGTCAAATCTGGATTGTGTAAAACAGCGCAATTGGCCTGAAAACATCGAATCGCTGGATTTCTTAATTTTCACATGCGCGCTAACCGATAAAACCCGCCACATGCTTTCTCATTCAGAAATTGCACAGTGCAAAAACGGCGTACGAATCGTGAATGTCGCACGCGGGCCTCTCATCGATGAAAGCGCCCTCCTCGAGGGCCTTAAAACCGGCAAGATACACAGTGCCGCTCTAGATGTATTCGAAACAGAGCCTCTACCAGTCAGCTCGCAGTTGATTAGCCACAACTACTGCATATTGGGCTCGCATAATGCTTCGAATACCGTCGATGCAGTGCAAGCCACAAACCTTGAAGCCATCACAAAGCTGCAAAAGCTCTTGGAGATTCAGCACGCATGAAAAAAGCCGTCGTAGTAACAGGTGCTGCAGGTTGTATCGGCTCAGAGATTGTGAGCACCTTTAGTCAACAGGAATATTTTGTCATCGGAATCGATAAAAACGAAATCACCAACAATCACGCAAACCTGAAAATTCAATACGACCTTGTGAAGTTAACTAAAGACCCTCTCGAACTACAGCGATTTTACGAGACAATAACTCAGCACCTAGATCACCATGACGTAGCGTTGACATGTTTAATCAATAACGCCGCGGTGCAAATACTCGAACCGCTTGATCAAATCGATCTCGAAAACTTCTACCTCAGCTTTGATTGTAACGTCGTTGTTCCGCTGTGTTTGACACGTACTCTGCTGCCCCAACTCGCCGGCGCGAAAGGCGTTGTCATTAATATCGGCAGTATTCATGCACGCCAAACCAAACCCGCGTTTGTGAGTTATGCAACGTCAAAATCAGCCCTTGCCGGGTTAACACGCGCCATGGCGGTTGATTTGGCCGGTCGCGTGCGCGTCACCTGCATTGAACCTGCGGCAATTAAAACAGAAATGCTTCTCGAAGGGTTTGGGGGCGATCTTGAAATGCTGGAATCTCTCAAGAAACACCATCCAACCGGTACCATCGGCAACCCGGAAGAAGTCGCCGAGTTTTGCTACTTCCTCGCAGAATCAAAAACACCGTTTCTCAATGGTGAATCGATCGCTTTAGACGGTGGCATTGGTTGTCGCCTGCACGACCCGGCTTAAGGTTAGATGGCGAATTTATGAATCCATACAGAAAGTCAGCAAGCCTTCTCTACAAGCGGTTAATGTGGGATATGACGATGAGGTCTTGGCAATCGCGCCATGTATTACAACACATAAAAGATGAGCATCGCGGCGAGAAAGCCGTCATCCTTTGTAATGGCCCCAGTTTGAATCAGATCGATCTAACGGCACTTGATGGTGTTTTCACGCTTGGCTTGAACAAAATCAATCTACTGTTCGAACAAACAACGTTCAGACCCAGTGTAATCGTTTCTGTTAACCCGCATGTTATCCACCAAAACCACGAGTTTTTTAACGCCACTGATATACCGTTATTTCTGAGTCATCGAGCATCACGAAGTTTCGCCAAACAAAAAAATACAACTTTTTTACAAATGAGCGATTATCCGATTTTCTCAACTGACTGCAGTTTAAGTGTTTACGAAGGTTACACCGTTACCTTTGTAGCGATGCAGCTCGCTTTCCATTTAGGTTTTCAAGATGTCGCATTAGTCGGGTGTGACCATCATTTTAACAATACCCAAGGTAAACCTAACGAAGAGCAGCAGTTTAGCGGTAACGACAGCGCCCATTTTTCAAGCGCCTACTTTTCAGACGGTCAGACATGGCAGGTCCCTGATTTAGACAACAGTAACATTTCATACCTAATGGCACTGAAAGCTTATTCCGAAAATGGCAGAGGTCTCTATAACGCCAGTATTGGCGGCAAGCTCGAATGCCTCCCGCGTATTGGATTAACTGACTTTTTGGCGGCTTAACCGTATGGCTTCTTCAGACTCAGCCAACACAGCTACCCCGCTCGGCTCCCTCAGTATTATCATTCCCGTTCTCAATAATGCGCAGGGTTTTGCCAACGCGATCGGCAGTATTCTCCACCAACTCACCGAAACTGACGAAATTATTGTTATCGACGGCGGATCTACAGACGGCACCCTTGAACAAATACAGCGGTTTTCTCACTATATAGCGTATTGGGAATCGGGCTTTGACAGTGGTATCGCAGACGCATTTAATCGTGGCATAAATGCCAGTAGCAACGACATCGTCGCCATACTAAACAGCGATGACCGTTGGATGCCAACAACAGCTGATACCGTAAAACGCGCATTTCAGCGCCGCAACGATGCAGATCTTGTGTGCGGCGCGATTCGGTATGTGTCAGATACCAAACAACATACCTATCTTCGCTATCCAAACCTGAAAAAGATGAAATTCAAGATGCATCTCTTTCACCCTTCAACATTTATTCGGCGACGGGCTTACGAAAACCTCGGTGGGTATAATGACGACTTTCACTTCGCCATGGACAGTGAATGGATTCACAGGGCTATCTGCCACAATCGAACGTTCTACCTCCTCGATGACGTACTTGCTGAGATGGCTCTTGGTGGAGTCAGTGACATTTATTTCAATAAAAGTCTGGAAGAGTACCGCCAGTCACTCATCGACCATCATCTTTGCTCACGCCTCGAATCGTATATCTATCTAAAAACGCAAATAATGAAAAAGCGCATTGCACAATACCCAGGCATGTATGCGATCAAAAAACTCGTGGACGGCTTGGCATGATTCTCGATGCAGTATTCCGACAAGGCTATAAATCACCGCTACGTCTGATTAAAAACGTTGTTCCCGTCTCGATCAAACAACCCATCAAGGATCGGTTTGTCGCGTTTAATCGCTCAAAACCCGACACACTGAAAAGATGTGTAATCGGCGTAGGTTTATTGAACTCAGATTCCTCAGAAAATCAATTTTTTAGCGAACTAGATCAAACGCTCAGTAGTAGCGGCGACATCACGCTTATCGCTCTAGAACCCGACGACACGGCGCAGAACCTCCAACGACCCAGTAAATTTGTCGGTATTCCCTTCGCAAAAGAATCACAACCAAAAGACGATTCGCAAAGCCATTCCGGCTGTGATGCTTTGGAACACATTCAGCTACCACCGTGGTTATATTGCCTGAACGAAAAAGCCAACAGCGACAGCGATGCATCATTAGATTACGCCGCCAAATTTATCGACAACTTTGTGCGCTTGAGCCACCCGCTCGCCATCGTGGCGCACACCAACCTGAATGCTATACAAGCGCTATGCGTTCATGCAGCCCAGTATTACGGCATCCCAATATACGAAGTTGCCCCTACACCATCACTTATGTCAACAAAGGCTTACCTCAATACATCCCGCATCGAAACAACACTGACGTCTCAGCATTCGACGGCGTTGTATTCGGTGAATTCGTTAACAACCGACATCCTCCGAAATGTCGATACAATTAAGGCACAAAACCAGCGCATGCATCACCCGATAGCCCACTATAGGGTTGAGCACCGGATAAAAAAAATAAGGCGCCTACCTTCACCCGTTATATCTAGTACTGACGATAATCGAACACTTGTGATTCTAAATATTTCGCGCCTTTTTTACGCCAACAAACCACATTCTGGTATTAGCAGATATACCGACGAAATCGCCACCCGACTGCTAGCTACGCGATCGTTCAACGTAATTCTTGGCGTAGAAGATCTCGATTCGTTGGATCAATCGAACCTTCGTAACGGCGTCAAAAAATTTGCTGTTGACGATTTAGAATCAGCACTTTTCTATGCTGAAAATACACATAAACCGTATATTTACCACTCACCATTTGAGCCTCACTATTTGGATACGAACCTCAGATATGGCATCAAAGTAATCACCATTCACGATATCCTTCACCTAACAATGCCCCGTGTCTATATTCGTCCGCCTGAAATAACACAACAAATAGCCTCATGTGCATCAAATGCGGATTGCAACAAAGTCTTTGTTTCACACTTTTCAAAAAGTGCTTTCGAAAATCACACAGGTGTTTGTGAACGATTAAAATCCAGAGTTACTTATCTGGGCGTTTCCGATGCTTTCCAGCCGTTGGCATCGGCGATGGCAAATACACATCGACGAAAAGATGATCCTGAGTTACTTATTATTCCCTACCAAGCGGACCCCAGAAAAGGATTCAAAAGAATGATTGAATCCAGCTTTCATTGGCTATCTCAATTCGAGGGTGATGCAGAAATTCTGATTTTCGGCCCTAAATCCGAGCGAAATACCGCAATGAAATCGGTGAAAAACACTATACCCCGGCGTGAAATTAAGGCTTATACCTATATCGAGAGCCCTTCAGATGAAGAACTCGCACAGTTATATACCTGTGCAACTGCACAGCTCTATCTGTCTGAAGCTGAAGGTTTCGGCCTCCCACCGCTCGAAGCAATGGCAATGGGATGTCCGTCTATCATGCTAAACAACACAGCATTAAACGAAGTTTACAACGGGTGGGAGTTAATGCTGAATGACGAGCTCAATGTATCCTCAACTATTACAACAATACTCAATGACATTACAACAGATCATAGCTACCGAGAAAAACTGCGTATTGGAGCAATAGCGCTATCACAGCGCTATTCTTGGGAACGCTGTTTCGCGGAAACAAAAGACGTATACCATTCCCTACTTTCATGAGCCCCCTAGCCACGATTGCAACTAGGCCTATGCCACCGGTAAAGCCGGCAGATGCCGATTACCATCAGTCATGGTGACTAACACCACCAACGAAATAACGGAACACACGGCCATGCCAACAACCATGGGCCACGGCGTACCATTCATAAACAATGTTGAGACACCACTGATTAACGCTGCCAATAAATATTGTGTGGTTCCAAGTAGTGCCGACGCAATACCGCTATGGTTCGGAAAATAGTGCAGGCAACTGGCCGAAGAATTGGCCGTAGTACCGCCAAGAGAACCGATAACCAACATCACAGCCGGCGCATAGAACCATATGCTTGCGTGATTATATGCCGCCAGTACCAACAACCCGCACGCCCCCACCTGAAGCCCGAGCGCCCAGCGTAGCAACACTGGCGGATCAAAATGGCTCAACAACGCACTATTAATACGGTTAATCAACGCCATGGTAAGAATGTTACCGGCAAACAGCAGCGAAAAAACCTTTTCACTGACGCCAAACTGTTCCAGATAAAACGATGACGAATGCGTTAGGAATATCATCATGACACTGAAGGCAAACGCCTGAGCTAATACATATCCCATCGCGACTCGATGGCCGAGTACATAACGGTAGCGCGTAATAAGCGGCGTTTTCATTGATGCTGCTACGTTGTCTGATTGCTGTCGAATCGGCAAAAAGTATGCGATTAAGCCAAACGCAAATGCCGCATAAATTGCCAGGAACACAAAGATACTTCGCCAGTCACTCACAACCAAAAGCAAGCTACCGATTGATGGTGCAAGCGCTGGCGCGGCTATCATGATCAACCCTAACAAGGCCATTAACTTTGCTGACTCTCGCCCTTCCGTACGATCACGCACAATCGCTGGCACCACCACGGTGGCTAACCCCCCACCAACAGATTGGAGAAAGCGCGCCGCCCATAATTCCCATACATGATGCGTGGTTGCCAGCACCAAACTAGACAGTGCAAACACACTAAGGCCAAGCAACATGACGCCACCACGTCCGCGAGAGTCAGATAACGGCCCACCAATAAATTGCCCGAGAGCCAGGCCCAAAATATATATACTGATGGTTACAGCGATATCGCCGCTGGCAACACCGAGGTTCTCAGCCATCATAGGGATGGCAGGTAAATACGTGTCGATCGCCAGAGGGGAAAGCGCAAATACGACCGCCAACAGCATCGCGAGACGAAAATTGGACATAAAACACCACTACATCGATCAAATTCATGACCAACGCCTATTGGAAACTATCTTTCTAGGAAGATAATAATTAGATTTTATCTTTCTGGCAAGATAAAATACCAAACAACGAACAGGAGTGTCGAAATGGACGATAAACGTATTTCGGTCAACGAATTACTCAATCAAAAGCTGCAAAACTGGCCAGATTCCTTGGGAGATAGCATTGCGACGGTACTTCGCTTGCATCGCACACAGGGTTTATTGATAGATCTCTTGGAACGCAGCCTTGATCGGCACGGACTGCAAACAGCAGAATTTGAAGTGATGGCGGCACTGCGTCGACAACCCCCACCACATCAGTTAACACCTACAGACCTTTGTGGTGCCCTGCTGTTAAGTTCGGGAGGTACGACCAAAGTCTTACAGCGCCTGCAACGACGAGACCTCATTGATCGCCCAACGAACCCTGACGACGGACGTAGCTGCTTGGTACAGCTGTCAGATACTGGAAAACAATGCATCGAAACCGTGGTGGAAGAGCTTGTCGCGATCGAAGACGACGCGATGCAGGTACTTGACACCACCGAGAAGGCCCAACTCAACCAACTACTCGATAAGCTACTGTCTGCTTGGGGTGGTTAACCGAGGGGCAGTCCGTAAAGAAGCATTCATCGGGGCGAATAACAACAGCTCGATGAAGCTGTGTATAGCAAGCGTGCACATTCCGTGCACGATATATATAAATATTACCTAGGGATGTTCAAAACTACGCCTTGTCTAGCACATCCGTTGTAACGTCACGTTCGCTGTCGTTAGGTACCACGGTTTCCGTTACATCACGGGCTACTGCGACGTCATCAGATGTATTATTGTTGGCATGTGCCTCAATAAACCCCGGTATACGTTGATGATCGATTCGATCAAATACTTCGAGATTCCCACCCACGGTTGAGTTGTAAATAGTAACACCGCAGCGGTTCGCAACGCGACGAACAAGATAATAGCTGCGGATCATCTCAGGTACATTCGGGTCGTGCCACACAGCACCCTTACCAAAATAGTTACCGGCGAAGTGATTCGGGTCATCGTCTTTAGTGCTGGTCAGATTCAGCTTAACACCATTGCCGAAACGATCGGCACCTTCTTGTATCACCGTCTGAGGGATCGAGTAGCTGGTATCACAACCAACGAGATAAATTTCTTTATAGCCTAGAGCAATTCCCAGCATGATCGCAGTCGTTGTTACCGTTCCCCGAGACGGTATTCCACCCTCGAAAGATACCGAATTCTTTGTCATCGTATGGCGTGACAACGACGCCTCGTGGAAGGGGTACAGATTAGTGTGGCGATGCAGGATATCGCTAAAACGCATCGGGCATAGAAACGCAGACTCGGTTGTCTTCTCAAGCAAGTTATCAGCGATCTGAGGAATCACTCGCCAGTCCATCCCAGTATAATAGGTTGGCCGCCAATTGAGTTTGTCGTAGATGAGATAGAATTTATTCGACGCTAACGTATCAATATTGGCAAAGCCGTTGAGATCCATTTTATTCAAAGAGGGACCATTACCAATCACAACCAACACATCCGATTTTTTGTTTAATTTAAGCGCCTGTAAAGCCTCTAAATTCTCTTGTGTACACCGCTGAAATCCCACATAAGACACAAGCTGACGGCGAACATCAACCCATTGCGCATCAGGTGATTTTTGATGCTTACGCGCGCTGTTCAATCGACTCAGCCAACGTCCAGCTCGCCAGCTTTTTGCAATGAACTCAAACGCTAATCGGGGTTTATTCCATCGCCCGGCTTTGGCATATAAATTATACGAACGCACGACTGAGGCGTTAGCATTATCCTTCAGGGTTCCGGAGATAAACGCCTGCTTGAATTGCATTAGGTTTTTATAAAAATGGATCGGCCGATATACCGGTGTTTCGGCCAAGTTCATCAACGCAGTTTGCTCCGCTTCGGAGATCAACCCTTGTTGTTCCCGGAACATCGGCGACTGCTTCCATTGTTGATTGATCTGCAGCTTTGCCTTCTTGTTTTCAGAAAAATCAAACAACTCGTATTCAGCAACACGCGCATCGAGAATTTCAACAACCTTGGTTGGGCAGAATCGGCTAGAAATACTGCTCAGCAAACGCTGAGATCGTTCTAAACGAACCTCCTCTGAATCATCACGATACCGACAAAACGCATCAACAACCGCTCCAATTGAATAGCTCGCCCATGATGCCCCCGCATAAATATCGACGTCGTCTCGAACATACTTCTCAGTCGCAAAGGTAACCGATTTATTCACTTCGATGAGATAGCTATCTTCGTCATTGAGATAATCTGTACTGCCGCCGTAAGCTACAGAAATAATACTCTTACCCAGCAACGCCGCCGTCATCGACGGTAAATCCCAACCGTTACCGCGCTCTATATTGACGTAGCAATCACAATAGTCAAAAAGCTCCTGCATCTCTTCATCAGACAGATGCGTCTTAATGAAGTGGATCGAAGGTTCTGCATCAGTAACACCAAATATTTCGAGCATTTCATAGGCAGAGACGATGTTTTTTTCAGCATCCGTTGCTGCGGTATCTTTGGGTATTTTAACGATGAGTTTGGCGTCTTTGTCATCTTTATAGGCTTTAAAAAAGCCGCGGATCACACTCCCGAGATCCTTTCGATTAAAATTGGATATGACCGTCAAAAAGGTTTTTCCATTGGATTCGATCGTATCGACGGTTTCAGTTTCACCGTTTAACTCAACAGCATGCGGTAAAACGAAGATATCTTTGGGGTCAAATCCCGACTGAACCAACGTGTTTTTACAGTAGTTCGTCGATGTATAAACCTCATCACAGTGATTCAATGCGTCCACCCACTCGAGTGGCCAATACTCAGCTTCATAAACGCTGTAACTGATAATCCTAACGCGCCCTTTTATATCAACATTGTGCAGAAATTTAGGCGTTTCGTGGCAAATAACGACGATTTCATCATCTGAATCAAATTCAATGGATACGTTATTTTTTCCCGAACGAATATTGGCGACCGGAAAGCTATCCGGCAGAATGGTTAATTTCGATGAATCAATGCCAACAACCGGGAAACGGCTGTATTTGCGCATCGCATCGTATAACTGACGTGTCGCAAACCCATACCCTTGGGATGAAGAAAATCTACCTATCCAACATAAAATCCTTTTCATAAACGCTCCATCAATGTTTCCGTCAACGGTTCCTAGTGAATTTTGTAGAGTGAAAATGCGACTCGATCGCCGGATAATGAGAACTCGCGAACTAACGAATACTGTAAATCCTTAAAAACGCGTGTTCGCTGACTCATACTCCACTGTGGCTTGCCACCTTTCGCCGCTTTTACAGACTTCTCGATGCTTTCTTTACTCGTCTTAATCAGAATGTACTCAATCTTGTGTGTTTTGATGACGGGAGAAATATCATCTTGAATAAAAGCATCAAAGACGCTCGGGTGCTCGATAAGACCTTCTAGGTTAACGATATCTGTCTGCGAGTAGAATCCGACATGCCCTGCGGCCCACGTTCCAACACGCGCACCTTCACGTAACTGAAGTCCATCGACAACATCCGCCATACTTTGGTAAACAAATCGCCACTCACGAGGCTGAACTAAATGAATATGCTGATAAAATCTAACGGCACCAATCATCGAAAACACGATCACTATCGAGGCACCAACCTGCGGTAAACGTATCCCTACCCGCGAAAAATTTGCTGCTGAAAATAACATCAGAAAACCCATCCAAGCTACAAATGAGGGGCCAGCCAAATACCATTGCCATTCCGGCTTCCAGCCTAGAAAACTTACCAATAATGCATATAAACAACTACCACCCACCATGATCACACTTACTGTCAGGCGTTTTGCATTGCCGTACGCTTTGAACACCCCGAAAGAGGCAATTACATACAATAAAATAACCGCAGCACCGGCAAGTACTAACACACCTCGCGTGTGGCCAGTTGGGTTAAACAAAACAACAGGAGTGAAGGCAGACATCGGCGTAGATAGCAGCGTGCCGAAAAAGCTAAGTGCATAACCCATTCGAACTAATAGGAACTGCGATACCGAATGGTTGGTTTGTATGTCGTGTAACAACCCATGCAATGCCCAAACTAGCTTAACGGTTGCCGATACATGCCCGCTCATCACGACGTGCTTTGAAAATAGCGAGGCAATAACACAAGCGAAGAGCACACCCCCGTGTTGAAGCCATGTTTTACGTGGTCTATCACCTAGAACGACCCCCATACAAAAAAGTACAGGGACGAAAAAGAGCATATCAACACGAACCCACACCAAGGCTGCCGAGCATAGAATGAACAGGAAATGCCGCCCGGCGACAACCGTATGCAGCAGCACAGACAATAAAGTGAGCACCAATGCTGATTCCATACCGTCAAAAAAATACTCCCATAGAACCGCATATAGAAATGCAGCAAAAAATGAATGAGCAGGTATTTCTAGGCGTTTGAGTGAATAAGTACACGTCAGAATGAATACAATGCTGGAAATGAGCCCTACAAAGAGAGCTACCTGAACAACCACAGGCTCGATATCAACGACAGACTCTGAATGAATACGTGAAAGAAAACCCAACACATAAGCCCATGCAGGATGAAAACCATTGGTTTCAGAGTAACCAGAGAAAGTCATACGTCCGGTTAGCGCCCAATTTTTGGCGATTTCAAAATAGTAGTAACTATCATCGTGAAAAAGTGTATGGCTCAGAAACCAATAGTCAGGCGCAGGAAGCCGCAGAAATGCGATATAAAGAAGGCATGCGCTTAAAACCGTCAAGCCAACGATGGCATGTTTGAAGAATGCATCCCGATACGTTGGAAGTATCAATCCCGGTTCATTGTTTACATCCATGTCACCAATCCAGCCAACCACTTGCAATAAGCTTGAAGGCTAGACGAATATCCTGATATGGCCATTGTTGAGACGCCAACCAAGCGCCTATACGACAGGAACGTGACCCCAATAACAAAATGGGCTGCCACTCATCTGCCCCGACCAAGGAGGCAGAAATCAACCAACAACAATACGCCTGCCAAAATAGCTAATCTGGATCTTTGTATGTCGCTGCAATAGATTTGAAATCATTTTCACATTCAAGAAATGCCTGAACAACCAACGGATCAAAATGACTACCGCGCCCTTCAACAATAATGTCTCTGGCTTTCTCGTGTGTAAACGCGGGCTTGTAAACACGCTTGCTAATCAGCGCATCATAGACATCAGCAACAGCCATTAAGCGTGCCGATAGCGGAATGTGCCCTCCTTTTAGCCCATAGGGATAACCACTGCCGTCCCATTTTTCATGATGGAACTCAGAAATCTGTCTCGCCATCGCCAGAAATGATGACTCAGTTCCCAAGGCTTCTTCAGCCACACGGATAGCTTGAGAGCCAATCGTAGGATGTTGCTTCATAATCTCAAACTCTTCAGCCGTAAGCTTGCCCGGCTTGAGAAGAATATGATCCGGAATCCCGACCTTTCCCGCATCATGTAAAGGCGCTGATTTATACATTAACTCGATTGTCGCATCGTCAAGTTCTCGTAAATAGCGTGGTTGTGTTCTCAATTGCAGAGCAAGGGTTTTCACATAATGCTGAGTACGTTGAATATGCGCGCCGGTCTCGTTGTCTCGTGCTTCAGCAAGCGACGCTAACCCTAGTATGGTCGCGTCACGTGTGCTGGCAATCTCGTTGTCTTTAGTTTCGAGCTCGGCCAATGAATGGTTAGTTTTACGCGCAATATGGCCGAATTCATCATGACTCATAACCGTCACTCGTTCGCTCAGGTTGCCTTCACCCACATAAGAAAGCACCCGAACTTGCTCGTCCAAAAACAACTGAAGATGGTGTGCATAACCGCGAATGATAACGTAACCGTAGGCACCGAATACCGCCCCCATAAAAGCAAACTCGACAATAACGCCAGAAATAAGCTGAAACTGTGTGTACTCTGCCCGGTGTTCCACTAACCAAACGACATCTTTGATAATCAGCAACGACAGCATAATTAGCATCACTACCAACGCAGAAAAGGCAAATAGAATGTATTTGACCTTCATTGGCAGATAATTTTCTTTCAACCGCCAGCGCTGTCCATCCTCAGCGATTTCTTCAGCGAGCTTTTCCTGACCAAACAACCACAGATCGACTGTTATAAAAAATCCAATACCGAGAACACCGGTCGATAACTTTGCGGCAGACTCGATTGGAAACCCGAAAACACCCATTTGAACAACAGTAAACAGCAAGGCTAGTGCTAAAAACAGCATGACATCAAGCCTGAGCTGGCAGGTTAGACGGTCTTCCCTGCGCCGGCGGCATATCGTTTGGTAGCCTAGCTCTCGGGCAATAAAGGCTGCGCCGTATCCCACGGCCAAATAAAACAACAAAGCCGCAACAGATAGTCCATCCATAAACGGGCAAACTCGGCTGCCGTAAATCGTTAAAATAATTACAGCGCCAATATAATGTAAAAGCGTTCGTTGACTAACAGACATGTATTCCCCTGCCCTAAAATAAGCTCAAACGCACCCTGTTGACTTCAACAACAGCTATTGTATTTATTATTCGTATCGAGCACTCCGAAACCCGGAAATGCGAAAATCGTTTTGACGTCAATCAGAAATTGACGGACTAAAGGTGCGGCGCTGCGGATCTTATGAATGTGAGAAACCGGTCACAACAACAATCCGACAAAAGAGGTGTCTTGTTAGCAAGTTGTTATAAACACATGCCGTTATTGTGCAATTAATGCTCAGAGGTAATATTGAAGGGAAGTCAATCTCGCAGAACGTCGTCTAAAACGACAAAAAGGAAATAGGGATCAAAAGTGGTTAAGATCTTTTGACCTGATCCGCTGACGCATCAAATGTGGCGGGATATAGTCGACTTGATCGTCACCGCAGCGGCTGAAGTGGCCAATGACATGTTCGACACCCAACTGTTTTATGACCAAATCAACGATCGTTTCAAAATCGTTCTGAGTCGCCGAGTAATGAACAAATACGAGGGCTGGCGAATCCCGATATATAAAGGGCGTTCGATACAATCTTGATTTAATCAAACTACCCGAATCGGCGATCCACTCGTCATCAAGGCCTGCCAGCGCGTAGTTCACCGTCGACTGCCCTCTCTCGCGATGATCAAAAACCGGCAACCGATGAGATTCAACAACGAGCGTTCGCGTATTTGAAGACATTCGTTGGCCATCAGGGCAAAAATGCGCGATCGAACAGGGAGCAACAAAGCAAGCATGCCCCTGCGCTCCCTTACCTATCGCTATCACAATTGCACTTTTCGCCTGATGGGCATGCAGTTGCCAAACCGTGAGCTTGCTATTCTCGATCTCGATAATTTGTTTTTGCGTCGACGGTGCATACTTGAACATTGATGAAAGACCCTGCCATTTTTCATCGATTTTAACGGATACTGAAAACGGATTGCACGCCCTCGGCTGAAACACGACTGCCGGTAGCAGCCAACCATAAACACACGTAGAATGCGCGTTTTCTTATCAGGGGTATATTATGCGACACGGCGTTATGACAGACATACCGGAGTCAGTTGGCATCAACTGGCAACCGGTAAAAATGTTAATCCCCTACTTCATGCAGTATAGAAATCGCATCCTTCTTGCGATGTCTTGTTTAATACTGGCGAAAGTTGCCGCCGTTAACCTGCCGTTTTTCCTCAAACACATTGTTGATGCACTCGATACACCAACAAAACAAGCCGTCGCCGCCCCGCTCGGGCTTGTGGGTTTGTACGGGCTGGTGCGTTTTCTGAATGTCGTTTTCAACGAGCTGAGAGACACGTTATTCGGACGTGTTACCGAGAGGTCCATCCGTCAGATCGGTTTGAGTACATTCCGCCACCTACACAATCTTGACCTTGATTACCATATGAATCGTAAAACCGGCGGCCTATCGAGAGATATCGAACGCGGTACAACGGGAATCAATTTCTTGATGCGGTTTATGGTTTTCAATATCGTACCTACGTTGATTGAAGTGTTATTGATCGCGGGCCTTTTATACATCAATTACGGCTGGCTATTCGCAGCAATGACGCTGATATCGGTAGTCATCTATGTGGCGTTTACCGTCAAGGCGACTGAGTGGCGTACGTCTTTCATACGGGAAGCTAACCAGGCAGATTCGGCCAGTAACGGCCGAGCGATTGATAGCCTGCTCAACTATGAAACCGTCAAATACTTCACCAACGAAGATTACGAAGCCAAACGCTATGATAAAGAGCTCGCCGGATGGGAGGTTGCGAAGCGTAAAAATCGGTTATCGCTATTTGCGCTGAATGCCGGGCAAGCATTGATTATCGCGAGTGCGATGACGAGTATGCTGGCACTGGCAGCAGCACATACCGCCGATGGAGCCATGACCATTGGTGACTTTGTGCTTGTTAATGCCTTTATGATGCAGATTTTTATTCCACTAAACTTTCTTGGTTTTGTCTATCGCGAAATCAAAGGGTCGTTAATCAACATCGAAAAAATGTTCAAACTGCTCGATCAGAAACCAACGATCACAGATGCCGCGAATGCTGATGACGTTACCGATTTATCAGGCAACATCCGATTTGAACAAGTCGATTTTTCATATCACCAAGATCGGCAAATCCTCGACGGCGTCAACCTTGATATTGAAGCAGGAACAAAGGTTGCCGTAGTGGGTGAATCAGGCTCCGGTAAGTCTACGCTCGTGAAGCTGCTGTTTCGATTTTACGATCCATCTCAGGGTAGAATCACCATTGACGGGCATGATATCCGAACCCTCAAACAACACAGTTTGCGCAGCGCCATCGGTATAGTGCCGCAAGAAACCGTGTTGTTTAACGATACTATTCTCGAGAACATTCGCTACGGAAACCCGGAAGCAAGCGACGAAGACGTGTTCCGAGCGATCGACCACGCTCACTTGGGCGAATTCATTGAGACGCTCCCAAAGGGTGTGGAGACAGTCGTTGGCGAACGTGGGCTAAAGCTATCCGGCGGTGAAAAGCAACGTGTTGCTATCGCCAGAACGATTCTCAAAAATCCATCCATTCTGGTTTTCGATGAAGCAACGTCATCGCTAGATAGCCACGCAGAACAGCGTATCGTCGAAGCATTGAACGACATAGGCACCGGCCGAACCACACTGGTTATCGCTCACCGCCTTTCAACCATTGTTGATGCTGATTGCATCGTTGTTATGCATCACGGGCGTGTCATAGAACAAGGCACCCATAAAGAGCTCGTCAACAAAGGAAATGCATACGCCAAACTTTGGGAGCTGCAACAGCAAGAAGAACAAGCCGCCTAAAATACGCAGCGTAAGCAGCGAACAAAATGTAGACAAGTGATATAGGCAATAATAAACTTACAGCATGTAATATTAATAAGATAATAAGTGTGCCTCTCATGACAACAATAACAACAGCCGACCTACCCATGGTCGGCGAACCCACGGCAAGACATCTTTCGCTGCCTGCACGTAATCACTTTCTGATATGGACTGCCCTGTGGTGGGGTGGCGTCGGCATTTGTGCATTTTTGTTTTTTATTGGCCAATTGGATTTCCCGACCAGCACAAAGATATCCCTCTACGGCATTAGCGTTTGGCTAAATGGCTGGCTGCTAGGACTAATTGGCAAACAACATCGTTCCAAGATGGATGTGTATCATGACTGCCTAGTGTTGTGGATGATGTCGTACGCAATCACCAACATCATGTGGGAAATCCCTTGGGTTATTTTCTCACCCTTTGTATTTGAAAATATGCACACACTGGACGACGTTGTTGCGCACACCGGCTATATGCGTGAAAGCTTGCTCAATATGTACTGGTGGATTCTGGCATCCTTTAGTGCCGTTGATTTACGCACCGTCAACCATGATCCAACCTTCTACACGATAGAGCTTTATGCGTTTATCAATGTTGCTTCAACGATCTACTTTTTCCATCTCAACAACAAACAGTCGCCTTATCGTTATTTGATCCCTGTATTGGGATGTGGCGAACCAATCGCCGCGACGTTTGTGTTTTCGTTCTCAGAAGTGTTTGCAAACTTTGAAAATATGCCTGGCGGCGTCGCAGATACTCTGCTCGCATTGGTGTGGACACAGTATCAATACATCCTGTTCCCGCTGATCTTTGGATACATCGGCTATCAACTGTTGTTGGACGACTGGCGTAAGACTCACATCAAAGGTTGATCTTATATTCATCCCAGAGCAAACAGAGTATCTATGCTGAGCGCGTAGGCGTGCACCACATAGATACTCTGTTTTTCACATTGCTTTGCCGCTGAACTGTCTCATTCATAGGAACGCGAATGACAATGGCGTTTTGGCAAGATTGCATTCCACAAAGCACTTTCCATGCCCTTTAGACAGCACATCAATATCGACTATTTCGTTTGCAAGGCTTTATCGGCGGATTCAGAAAATTCAATATACGTATTCAATCGTTGGTACCAACCAGGAAGCCAGCTTTCCTCGTTACGATGACTCGGCGCCAGCTCGGTACGTCGTTTTAAAACCCGCTGCGCAGAATCCCTAAAATCTCGGATCGGATCACCAGTATCCTTCGCCATGCCCTCAAGCACTTGATAGAGGCCCCACCCCTGCTTTTGATATCGTTCTTTTGGATTTAACCCTGTGCCTTTAAAGTTAAGATAATCAACCAACACATATACACCTCCCGGATGTGTCAGCATACGAGAGATCACATTGCGGGAATGATCGTCACTGAACTCTGACAAATGCGCCCTCGCCTGCTTTTCAATGTAACCGTATTGCGCAACCCGGCTTTGCCAAAGAAATGCTTCAATCGCATCAAGCTCTCCAGTGGATTTCTGCGCGTAAAATGCCTCTCGGTTACTCCAAGGCGCATGTTTGCTGCGAAGCATCGCTGGCACCGCTATGTTTTGATCAACAAGATACTCAATCAGTGCCGGAAAACTCTCTACAAACGGCATATCAATATCCGATGGAAACCAAATGAAATGACCAATACCCAAGGATGGGAATTCTTCACGGTCGCTCCAGAACACCAAACTATCACGATTACCTGCGCATTCATTTTGAAATATTTGCTCGGCAATAGACCGCCTGTGAGCATCCGATAAGCTTGGCCACTCTATCGCGTGTGCTGAGTTCAATGCAAAGGACGCTTGGGCGAACAGCCCTAAAATGAATGTTCTAACAATTGGTAACGCTCTCATTATCAATAACTTCATCTAATGCCAGATTGATTTCGACGCTGCATAATCCGATGTTACAAAAAAGGTAGCGCAAGGCTACCTTTTAAAAGTCGAGGATCGATGCTTTGCTATGGGCGTAGAATAACAAACGTTTGATTGTCTCCTACCGATTTTGACCCCGCACTTAGGCCTGCACCGCCACCAAAATCAGCACGCAAATATTTACCGTTATCTGCTTTTAAGGCAACGCTGCCATTCCCTAACTCCACCAGCTCAAATGTCGCCGACGCGGATATCTCATGCGCTTCTGCTTTAAGTGTACCCAACAAATACGAATCCAAACGAACATAGTGGCCATCACGCGCCTGAATCGCGACCTTACCGTTCGCTGCAGGCTGAAGAATGAAGCTTTCCCAAGTGCCTATTTGGCTGCTACCGGCAGAAACGAAACTACCACCGCCATTCATCGCTCGCATGAAATGCCCGTCGTTGGTTCTGAAGTGAACAACATCGCCGAAATAAGGAAATTCCGGACGCAGTGGCGAAGGCTCTGATCCGTATGTGAACACTCCTCTCGCAGCATAGTGATCGGATAAATCCCATATTCCCCAAAGCGCATCGATCAGGCTTCGTGGTGCAAAGATTTCTTGGTATCCGCTAGCAGACTGAGCACCATCATTGCCTGTTAGGGTGTAATCCAAGTACTCAAGGTAGGGTTTTTCAGCCCAGGCGTTGGTATTGGAATCAAAACTCAGGTTATGGCCTTGATTCTCCGGTTCGGTCGCTCGCAACAAAGATTCCATCAAGTCACGGTCTGCAGGCAATCCAATTTTGTTGATATTGAAATCGCCCGCCATGATTACCGGCTCATCTGCTGGTAGGTTCATCGCCAGAATAAAGTCACCCATTTCTTCTAGCTGCGCCAAGCGCGCATCTCGATTCGGTGTATCGTCGGAAGACTGTGTATGTGTCGCAAACAAGTGATAAATATTGCCCTGTTTGTTAATTTTTGCGTAGATCACACCACGGGTTGCGGCACACTGAATCCCATCACAATCTGCATATTTAAGATGCTGCTCCGACACAATAGGCCAACGCGAAACGATGCGAGTGCCTGATGGCAATATCTTGCCAAGTTTGAATATTTCTCCAGTTTGATACGCATATTCGTCACGTAATTGGCCCAACAGTTTGTTCACCGGAATAGTGTCAAACATCTCTGTCAAAACCAACGCATCATAGCCAGCCATGGCAGGTGGCATCTCTTGAAGGCGTGTATCGACTTTTTTCGAACCAAAAATAGTCGTCGCCCAAACGTTATAACTCAGCACCTGAAACGCGTTGGCCGGGCCCAAATCCGGTTTTCCATCCGCTTGCTGTAATACGTAAGTGAGCTTTCCGCCAGCACCCAACTGGTCAGCATTAAACCCCAGCTGATTTGATCGCCCGGCTAATTCTGCCTCAAATCGTTGAATATCTGCGTTCGATTGCGGTGAAACCGACAAATCCCCGGCTTCGAGGCCAAAAGCCAAGTCGATGCCTTGGGTCTCTTGGGTCAGCTCAATACTGTAATTATCGGATGAAAGCTCGATATTTAATGTGGCCGAGATACCTTCAACACGCTCAATATTGGCTAACGTCGCAGTCGCTAGAGGTGCAATCGTTGTTACCTTCTGTTCGTGCCCTGCATCACCGGAAATCGTCACCGACAGGGTATCTGGCGTGCTGTTGGTAAAAACAATCTCGGTATCCAACTCCTGCGGCGGGTGGGACATCCCATAGCCGGTTGCTGACGCGAGGGTCAGTGCGGCAAAAAATGGTAGGGTTCTACGCATAAATATGTTCCTGTCTTTCATATTCTTGTTATTCATGACGGCGCAATTGCAGTGGCCTGATGCATGATAAGTATGAGGGAACATAAAACTCAAATTTACTGCACACGATCGGATGATTGGTTGAATAACGCGCTTGATTGTGGCAGGTATGGGATATCGGCCAACGCGCGCATCATCGAACAGATTAGAATTAGCGAGATAGCAAAGAATTCCTGGTCGATAATTCAGGAACTACAACGTCAGTCAGTGACCGTAGAAGGTTTCAGCACGTTCATTAACAACTTGTTTACCATCACGCAACACCACAACCCTACCCGGCGCATTGCCCGATACACGCAGGTTATCAATCTCAACTCGGTATTCAAAAGATGCTTTATGAAATACGTAGCGTTGATTTCCACCCGTCCCTTCAAAATCTCGTTCTTTTGAATACAGCAAAATATCAGGCTTTGATGATTGCAGCTGTTCACGCGACCACGACGCATAACGATAACGCCCATCAGCCATTTGATCGATACGAACCTGAAAGCGCTTGGTTAGCATCATCAATAACGGCGTTTGAAAATCTTTGAGCTCGGCGTTAAGCCAAAGCTTCTGGGCATCGATATAACTCCGATCAATTGCTTCCGCAGCCTTTGTTGTGTGATTCAAGGTGATGATCTTACCTTCGGTGTTTAGCCACACTAAACCATTGCTGAGTTGAATTCCCTGCCAACCACTGACAACCCAATCCTTATGTGGGTCAGATTGAGCAATTGTGGTTATCAGATGCTGGTCAAGCAGTTCACTCATCCGCACACGCAATTCGTCTGGGTGCAGAATATCCGGTGCTGGGTATCGGCTTTTGAGCGGAAAGGAGAAACTGGAGACGATTTTGTCGGCATCTCCAGAGCGAAAAGCTCGCACAATCGGTTCAGCCAATTTCGCAGCATCGGGGGAAGTCTCCGCGCGCAGTATCACTGACGACATACACAATAGACACAGAGCTAAAATTACCGGTAGATCGCGAGCTATTAAACGCTTCTTCATGCAGTTGTCCTCAACAATATGGATTGAAGATGAAGATAAACCAACAATCATTCAAGCAAACACCCCTGATTGCTGCCGGTTATCCCTACGATGGGTCGAACACCCGAAACACGTAATGAGGCCAGATTTGTTCGCTGTTACGGCCGTCGCGCCGAATAACCAAATCTTCGACCACACGGGTCGCACCTAAGCACGTCGATGTTGTGGCGTCATCAAATACAATATAGCCACCTTTCACCATATGTTCGCTGGCATAGTCGTAAGCAAATGCGCACGAAGACGCAATATCTGCATCAATATGCACTAGGCTGAAGCGCACATTCGCGTCTATCTGCTGCTCAACAACCTCTTCGAAAAGCCCATGCACCAGCACCAGATTCGTTAACCCTAAATTACTGATATAGGCGCGCAGAAACATCACGTTGGCGTCAGAAAAATCGCCAGCCTGGTGCATATCCAGAGCAGGTTCCGACGTTGGCATACCGCTGAATGTATCGCAGGCATAGATCGTTGACGCACATCCCAGTACCTCAGCGACAATCGCCATAAAGATCGTATTGCCGCCACGATAAGCCCCGAATTCAATAACATCCCCCAAAGCCAATGCAGGTAGAAAATCTTTCATTAATAAGTACAGATTCATCTGCCGCGGTTGAGTCACGAGCGTTAAACCTTCGGCTGCCTGCCATGCAATATTCCACAATGGGTCATCCAACACGCGTTTAACGAGATCATCAGCACCGGGTGTGCGAGACGAGAACTGTAATCCCCAACCTCGTTGGGTAGATTCATAGGCACTTAGATCTTCTGAAACACCTTTTTCAACACGAGTGACATCCGACAAATAATTCTCGGCCTGATACGTCGATTTCAGCAACAATAGCGTGCGCCGAAACTGTTCAAAGTCCGTGATCATGTGTACTGCTCCTCAAAAATGCAGCAGACCTTGGCGTAACCCGACAACGAATGCCTGCGGATGGCCTAGCACTGAAGCCCTCGGTGGGCCCACTCAATGCGGTTCAAGTCGATTCATTATATACAAACGTCTATCTCTTCACCGCCATTGTCTATTCGCTGCAATATTTGGCTGCATCTGCCGTACCTGCGTGTAGTGTATTCGGAATACCCACCTGCCCCACATAGAATGCGACAATCTCAACAGGGCCCTTTAACGCGATACCACTGTGCATCTTATTCAGCACCTCAACCACTGCATCACCTTCGCGAACGACATTTTTATCACCCGACTTAGTTTCTATCTCCAACTCGCCTTTGACGATATACCCTAGGGTTGGAACTGGGTGACAATGATAAGGCAACGGTTTCCCTTCCTCGATAACGATGCGCACTGCGGTGACCTCTGGGGTGCCCTTAGGATATACAATCGGGTTGCCTTCCCAGGTTTTTGTCGTTTGCAAAAGCTGTGCTGCACTCGCAGGAATAGAAAATAAAGAAGCCAGCACCAACCACCCGACCCACTTACGTCTAAATTGACTTTTCTGCCCTGTCATCCGTTCCAATTTCGTGAAGTCTTCGAAACGATCAGTACGTGTCATGGTGCATCCTTACTAGCTTACAGGTTAGTGATATATTTCAGTTTTTGAATTAGGCCAACGTGAAGTATCCGCGAAGATCTTACGAGAAAACAGCCGCCAAGTGTGACCCATAGAGAGATACTCGAAATCGTGAGGAAATCGTAACGAGTCAGTCCATGTAATCACTGCATAACGATCCCGGCGATTAACTGCGAATGAAAATATCACGCCTATAGTTTGAGAATCGATAGCACTATTTCGTTAGTACAACTGACGTTCACAAAGGGCCTTTGGCCACCGAATCGATAGTTTCGATAGACAATTTGCGCGCATTCAGTAAACCCTAGTTTGCCGATAAACAGCGCCTGTGACCCGAGTGACGATGACTCGACCAATGCTTTTTGATATGCCTGATTACGAGCACATTGCAATGCTGCTCGTACCAACGCCTCTCCAATACCGGAGCGATGATGTTCGGGTGCAACAGCAAGATAAGCAATATGCACCGTTACGCCCTCTTTCAATGAAGGACGAAAACGCATTTGGTAAATATGATTAAGGTCTTGAAGTAGCGAAAAAATAACTTTGTTGGCCGGCCGATATAAATCGCGTGTGCAATGCTCTGCGTAGTCATCCGCTAACAAAACACCCGCGACCTTATTATTAGCATCGATCGCTACCTGACTCATCCGGCTCGATACAAACCGACGTTGATCATAAGCCAGCGTCGCCCTTATTTGCTCACACGTCAGGCCAATAGCATCGGTTACTGGTTCTGCGGCTGCAAACATCTGCGCGCAATGATCGATAGCAAGGGTAACTGACGAATCATCAACCGTTTGTATCTGACAATCGTATGTCATCGCGATATACCTCCATTGACGATTCCGCTATCGAGTCGACTCTCGGTCTAAGCTATCCGGCAAAATTCAAGATGCCTTATTCTCACTACTACAACCGGAATCAAACAGCCGGATCCAAGGGCTTTTAGCACTGACGACACGATGTCGAGAATGTGATTCACAGTAATATTGGCTCTTGCCATTCGACCACACTGTGATTTTTATACAGCTTTTTAGCCATCGTTCGCAGGGCACTGCGTATCGCCTCCTCTACCACGGGGTGGTAAAAGGGCTGCCTCAGTATGCTCGCAACGGTTGCTGAATGGGTGATCTGCCAAGCCAATAAATGAGCCATGTGCTCGGCATGATCACACAGTAACTCGCCTCCCAACAACAGCCCTGCCCGGTTCGCGTAAAGTCGTATTAAACCAGCATTCATTCCACTGATTCGTGCACGTCCATTGTCGGCCATTAACGCTTGCCCTATGACGGTTGTGGTTAGATCGAGCGAACCATAGCCACAACCGAACTGTGCGATTTGAGGGTCCGTAAAGGTGATTTTTAACGGTACACGTCGACGATAGGCGCGAATATCAGCGCACACTGCATTGAACCCGGCGATGGCACCCTCATCGATTGCTTCGTGCTGCAGCGGCTGATGCACAGACACATCGCCAGCAATAAAAACTGGTAGATCGCCTATCTGGCACGTCTGCGGGTCGCTTTCGGGTACACCCGCTGTATTGAGCGGCACGCCCAAGGCTTGAAGATTCAAGTTAGCGACATTAGGCGTTCTGCCAACGGCAACAATGACGTTATCGACACCACATCGGTGATCGCCAAACTGCATTGATACACCATCGCCGCTATCCGACAACGCTACGTGATGCCCTGTATGCATCGGAAGCGATCGTCCAATGGTTTCGTGAGCAACTTTAATAATCGCCGGATCCTGTGCTCCGCCGAGTGCATCAGCCAAATCAACGCCAACCACGTCGTGCCCCAGATGAGCAAGCGCCTGTCCTACTTCTAACCCGATAGCACCAAGTCCAACAACTCCGAGTTTATGGGGCAAGTCAGTTTGTTCGAACAACCAGTCGCTGACGAGAAGTCGATGGCCTAAAGATTGCCAATGCGCAGGAACATAAGCTTGAGTTCCGGTGGCGACAATCACGGCACCACATTCGATTTTTTTGCCATCAACATCCAACTGATTAGGCGCATCAAAACGCGCATAGCCTTGCAGGAAATGATTTTTAGAGAGCTCGTCTGTTAGATTTGCAGTCGTTTGGGTGAAGAAATCTCGATCTGATCGTACTTGCTCAAGAACGTCTTTAGTGTGCACTGACAAGTGCTCAGTACCCGTGATACCGCGGGATTTCAGTCGATATCGGCGTTCAAAAAGGCGTGCCGTTTCGATCAAAGATTTTGAGGGCATACAACCAACACGAGCACAGCTAGTGCCTAGCGCACCGCCGTCAATTAACAGATAGTTATCGGTAAACTGACGAACCGTACGCAGCGCGCTCACGCCTGCACTGCCGGCTCCGATGATGGCAACATCGACACGGCGCGACATCGTCGTCAGATTTTGTCGGCGAGAATTTCATCCCGCGGTTGAGGAATAACAACTTTGTCGACAAGAAGACCTTTCTCTCGAATATAGTCAGCGCCGGCGTCCACGGCCGCCGTCACAGCAGCTACATCGCCAGTCATAGTCACATATCCTTTGCCGCCGATCGCCATCGCTAAGTGAATCTCAATGAGCTCCACATTTGCAGATTTCACCGCCGCATCTGACGCCTCGATGATAGAGGCGACAGAAAACGTTTCGATAATGCCCAAAGCCGCAGTCGCCTCGATAACCCGAGTACCCGAAATTGCAGGAAACACATCCTGATGGACATTGGGAATTATTAAATCGTCGACAATCGTCTCGCCACCGATGTCCAAACCGGCATCCATGCTTGCCTCAACGGCAGCCACATCGCCGGAAATCATAACCATGAATTTACCCGGGCATATCGTGCGATTAAATAAAATCGTCACTGATGCGGCCTTTAGCATCGCATCGCCAACCAGATATCCCCTAGCAATGGAATTCAATTCAATGAGTCCGATCGCACTCGACATTTGAAGCTCCTATATAAATACTTATTCGCTCAGAATTGCTCTTGCGTTGCTGCCTGATTCAATGCTCGAACGGTCACCTAAACAGCTGCCTGAATAGTTACCTGCGTCGTGTCTGCAGCCGTCACCGTGCCACGAATACTGGCGTGCATTGGCACGCACATCGCATCTAATGGTGCCGTTGCGATCACATCACCTATCTCAACCACATCACCAATGGCCACTGACAAGTTTGCCGGGGCACCAATGTGTTGCTGCAACGGAATAACAACCGTTTGCGGGTGAAACTGTGTATCGTCAAAGCCGGCCTTGATTTTATCGTAGCTATTAAGCCCCAAGCGCCTAATTAACCGCGCGGTTGGAACGCCGCGGTATTCACGCATTGGATGCACATCGACCGTTTTAGCCTGTAACTGCTCCGCAGACATCCAATTATCGTTAGCTTTAAGATCCCGTTTGGTGGTTGCACACACATTTCGCGGATCAAGCATTTCTGGGCACGCCCAGAGCGAACAGATATTACATTCGCAGCAGGCTTGCGCGTTGATACTCAGTGTTTCACTGGTTTCTCCGCTGGTCAGCAATGACCGCATAACCAAATGCGGCTTGATCGGATAACCGAGCAGATATCGTGGACACATTTCTGTGCACAAAGAACATTGGTCACACGCAGATTTACCAATACGCCGGTATTCTTTTTCAGGTGCTGACTTACGTCGAGCCAAAACACTATCGGCTTTAACGGCCAGAATGCCGCTGCCGGTGCGCGTGATCGGAGTATCCAGATCCTGCGTGACGCTGCCCATCATTGGCCCGCCTTCGATAATAACGACATCATCGCAAAGTAATCCGCCGGCGCTATCAATCGCATCTCGATACGAAGTACCAACCGGGAACCACGCCGTTTTTGGGTTAGCCACTTCACCGTGAACCGAGATCAAACTATGTGTTACTGGCAGGGCTTTTGTGGCACGGCAAACGTTGTATAAGGTTTCGACGTTCTGCACCAAAACACCAATATCTTTGGGCAGCCCACCGGCCGGAATACGTTGCCCAGTTGCTTCGTACACCAACTCATATTCATCGCCTGCTGGATACACGTTTTCCATCAGCATCAATTCGATATTCGCCGGTAAACGGCCACTGAGCACATCAATCGAGTGTTGATGCTTTTTCTTAATGCCGATCACGCCTTTGGTAGCACCGCATTGCGCCATAACACGCCGCATACCATCGAGAAAATCATCAGTATGATGCTGCATGATTACTTGGTCTTTATTCAGCAATGGCTCACACTCTGCGCCATTAGCAATAACAACATCGACCTTCACATCAATTTTCATGTAGGTCGGAAACCCAGCGCCACCGGCACCGACGATTCCCGCCTCACGAACCTGCTGAACCAATCCAGACATATATTGTGTGCTCTACAGTTAAACGTCAGTCGGATCGGCTGCAACACTCAAAACAGCCGCCTGAAACGCATCACACGCTGCCTTACAGGCTGCTTGTGTTCCGGTGAGGTGGCCGCCAGAAAAGTTGGTTTCAGATGGTGGTGGAAAGTAGTTCACCAATTCAACGTCCGCTGCTTTTAATGCGGCATCTAGACCAAACATGGCCTCAAGCGGAGGCGCGATAACATAAGCTAATGCATCGCCTTGCTTAACACCGGCTTCTGCCGATAAATAGCTGCCAGTTGCCGACACCACGTGGGCGAAAAATGCCAGTGAGTCATCCTCATTGGCCGATAAAAATGCCGCTTCGCATTCAATCACTTCACGGGCACGCGCTAAGCCTGCTTTTACATCAGCGGGGCCCGGGCCTGCGAGTACGCCGATGATTTCGCCAGACAGCGGCCCAGACGAATGCGCTGCACCGGCATAAAATGAATGGGCGTAAACCACATCAACCGCGGCCGCTTTCGTCGCTTCATCCAGTGCAACATAGGTTGCGTCATCACAATCAGATGTGATCATGCCAATACAGCGTTGGTCATCATTCAACCCCAACTGCTTAGCAAAAGCGGAATCAACCGATGCAATTACGCGGGTAGCTAATACGCTTGGGGTCAGTCTATCGAGAATAGCCATAACACTTTCCTTTAACGGTTAAGGTTGATACCGCTGGCTTTTTTCTCCAGCATTTTTTTAGCAAGATCGACGATAACGGCGGCGGCCTCCACCGGTGGCGTACCCCCTCGGTGAATATTCGATAGAACGGTACGATCTGATTCCACCGTATTTTCGTCCGGCCGATATACTGCATAGCAACTCAAGCTTTCAGATTGCCCAAGCCCCGGGCGCTCACCAATCAACAGAAGGTTAACTTCAGCATTCAACATTTGACCGATTTGATCTTGCGCTTTTACACGACCATAGCGCAGAAAAAACGGTGTACCGACTTTGAGACCAGCACTCTGGAGGCCTTTCAACAGCGGCGGTAACAACTCATCGTAGTTGCTAACGGTAGCGTCTGTACTTAATCCGTCAGAAATCACTAACTGAACCTGAGGTGATTTTTCACAACGCTCGGTGATCAGTTTGCATCCATCATCACTCAACTTTCGCCCCAAATCAGGCCGCGTGAGGTACTCATCTTTGTCTTTCGCCTGGCTATGTACTTCCCAAAGTTCATGTTGTTGCAACCAGTCTTCAGCAACCTCTTTAACGACCGTGTCTTTTGAGCGACTGTGGTCGGCCAAAAAACGTAACAACGGGATCGTCAATGGACGTGGCCCGGTGCGGCCTAAACAAAGCCGCGCTGTTGTATGCTTCATCATGTCTTGGTTAATGCTGTCGTTGACGGCATTTTTGACGCCATACCATTTCTTGAATTTATCACTGCCAAGATCGTCTAGAGACATGTCCGGTGTGTCGCCCGACGGTACATGCCCTGGCGATGCAGCCTCGGTGGATGACGGCGAAACATCAGCCGCCGTGACCTGGGTAATTTTACTGCTGTCGACAGGGGCCTCACCTAGCTCCTTCAAGACACTGTTGACGATCAACTGTATTTTGCTTTCATCCATCATGATTGGCCTCTACTAGAAGAAGATTGAAGGATCGCCGGCTTTGGCGGTAAGAATACCGTTTTCCGACAGGCCCATGGTTTCCATCCAGGCATCAAACTCAGGAGCCGGTCGCGCACCTAACAACTGGCGTACCGTTGCAATATCGTGATAACTGGTAGTTTGATAGTTGAGCATGATGTCATCCCCCATCGGTAACGACATCACATAGTTGCAGCCTGCTGCACCGAGCAACACGAGCAAGTTCTCATTGGAATTCTGATCGGTATCCGCATGGTTGGTATAGCAGCAATCACACCCCATACTGATGCCGTGAAGTTTGCCCATAAAGTGATCTTCAAGACCCGCACGAATAATCTGCTGGTGGTTGTACAGATATTCCGGCCCAATAAAACCAACCACTGTATTCACCAAGTGAGGCTTATAACGCCGTGCTAAACCGTAGCAGCGCGACTCCATAGTCACCTGATCAGCATCATAATGCGCGTTAGCAGACAGCGCAGAGCCCTGCCCGGTTTCAAAATAAAGTGTGTTATCGCCAGCGACCTGGCTGTACTCTCGGCCAACGGCTTGCGCTTCATCAAGCATCTCAATCGTTACACCAAACTCATCTAACGCTTTTCCACTACCAGCAATACTTTGAAAAATAAGCCCACCGGGGGCGCCACGGCGTATTGCTTCCATTTGCGTTGTAACATGCGCGAGCACACAGGGCTGCGTGGGTACATTGAATTTATCGATGATCTCTTGCACTGCTGATAGCATCCGCAGCGTGTTTTCGACGTTATCAGTGACCGGGTTAATGCCTATAACGGCATCACCACAGCCAAAGCTTAGGCCCTCATAGGTTTGCGCTACGATACTGTCGATATCATCACGGGTATCATTCGGCTGCAAACGTGAGCTAATCGTGCCACTGAGCCCGACAGTACTATTCGCCTTGGTAACGACAGGCAGTTTTTTACCGCCATACATCAAATCACCGTTAGAGCAAATTTTTGCAACTGCCGCAACCATTTCAGACGTCAGGCCTTTGCGCAGCCGCTGATACTCTTCATAGCTAGGTGTATCACTGAGAATGTACTCACGCAATTCACTCACCGACCAATTTTTGATTGAGTTATAAACACCTTCATTCAGCTCGTCTTGAATAATCCGCGTAACGACGTCGATTTCATAAGGAACAACCGGGTTTTCACGGATCGTCTGTAGCGTCATATTGCTCAGTACTTGCTTCGCAGCAACACGTTCTTGGGCAGATTCTGCCGCTACACCTGCCAGCACGTCACCCGAGCGCAACTCATTGGCTTTCGCCAACACTTCTTTTACATCCCGGAAATTATAAACTTCACCGAACAATGTCGTTTTCAAGCTCATGTATGTTCTCCTTATGACGGGAACGCCAATGATTTAACGGTTAGCGGCACAATTTCTCCGCCAAAGTAGCTTTCGCCGATGTCGATATAATCACCGTCGTGAGTCACGACTTCGTCTATCACAGCCAATTCTTGCGGCGCGAGCAAAGGCCCGAGCTCCATACCTAACACCTTGCCGATATCGTTTTGCACAACCAGTAATGCCGGTGCTTTTCGATTACCGTGACGCTGATAAAACTCTGCGAGTTGTTCAGACGCTCGCAGCACCGCCGTATACGTCATGGGCATACTGGCATCCAGTGAAATCGCATACCGGTCATTAATCAGATCAAGGTCCATCCGATTGGCTGCTGTCAGGGTCTCTTCACAAACTGCAGGCGCTTCTGATTGCCAATCAATATTCGGATGAACAACCGGAACGTTACGGATCGGCAAATCTGCTGTTTTCAGCCATATCGTGCTACCACTCAGCGACAACGAGTATGCTCCGGCTCCGATAACTGTCGCCCGTAATGTTTGAATCGGTACCATGATGTTTTCACCGTTGAGTTGCGCATTTTTCATTAGCTCTTCAGCCAATAACGGGCCAACATCGTTAAATTGATGTGCTGCTATCGGCGCTGTTGTACTCTGGTAGTAACACGCGCCTACACCGCCACTGAGAAACACGGCGTCATATTCATGATGAGGTTTAAGCGATTCAGTCATCAATAAACGGGTCGCTAACGACGATTGTTTTCCGCAGGCAACCTCAACGACCATTTCAGCCATACGGCAGGCAACACGACGAATATGATCAGGCGTCATATCCGATTCCTTGATTTGTGGTCCAAACAAGTCATCCACAATCATTCGTGCGGGCTTATGTATGCGACTAACGCCACCATCAGCTGAAACTTCTAACAAACGCCCTCCAACATTAAGACACGCGGTATCAACAACCCGATCACCCTTAAAAACCACATAATTGGAGGTTCCGCCTCCGATATCAATATTCAGCACACACTTATGGTGAGCCTTGGCGTATTCAGCAGCACCGCTGCCACGCCCGGCAATAATTGATTCAAGATGCGGCCCCGCTGTAGCAACCACGAAGTCGCCAAGCTGATCAGCCAGATCCATAATTGCCTCACGAGCGTTATGAGCCTTTGAGGTTTCGCCGGTAATGATAATCGCGCCGGTTTCGATGGCCTTCAGCGCCAATCCAGCAGCAGCAAACTGCTTATGGATAAAAGCTTGCAAGCGCTCAGCATCAATCACACCTGATGAATCGATGGGCGTAAAGCTGACGGGGCTCTCGTAAGCAATCTCACGCTCAATAAATTCATATTGCGGAACCTGCGTGGCCGGCGCACGGTTTACCAGCGTCAGGCGTGAAAAAATCACCTGAGTCGTCGTGGTACCTATGTCAATGCCGACACTGTGCAGGGTTTTACGGTCCATGAATTAGGCCTCGCTTTCCTTGGCCCCAGTATCACTTTCACCACCGCCGGATTCATCGGTCAGCGTCGGATCACCCGCCGATTTACCTTCGATTGAGGCAACCACCCGATCGGCAATTAACATAGCAAAAATTGCGGCCGTTATGCCGCCAACTAACTTCCCAACAATCACAGAGAAAATCATGTCAGGCTTGTTCGCGGCGGTGAAGCCTAAATGGTCACCAAAGGTAAACGCCGCACTAACACCAAATGCCACACAGATAATTTTGCCGCGGTTATCCATTTTATGCATGATCTGGAACATCGGGATAATATTTGCCAACGTAGCAACTAGGCCCGCGGCCGCAGAAGAGTTGATGTTGAGTTTGGTACCAACACTCTCTAGCGGCTTGTGGAACCAACGTGTCAGCAGCATTACCATCGGATATGCCCCCAACAAGATCATCGCAATTGAACCAATAACCTCAATGGCTCGCAAATCGATACCTGGCACATCCCCTTTCGTCATGAAGATCGGATCCATCCCCGGAATTACCGTTATGCCAAGAGTTTGATGCAGTACCGTCAGCGCTAGCGCAATCGTGATAAAGGCGACTAGTAGCTTCGAAAACATAATGAAGCCCTTTATCATGGCATCGGCAAACTTCCATAAACCGAAGGCAATGAGCAGAGCCACCAACACAACCGGTATCAAATCCATAATGATCATCGACGTTGGGAAGGCAATTAGCTGGTCTGTTCCAGGAATATAAATATCGGATGCCTGCGCCACAAAACCGCCCGCTAAACACCCTAAGGGAATAGTTACCATACCGGCAAGCACGCCGGCTGCAAGATAAGGTCGATCGCTTTTTTTGATAATAGACACGCCAACCGGAATCGAAAACACAATCGTCGGGCCCATCATTGCACCCAGTATTAAACCGGCGTACATCCATGAGCCGTAATCGGTAGTACCTGCGACAGTTGCCATTTCTTTCGCAAGAAAGTAACCGCCCATGTCGTTCGCGAGTAAAGTAGTCGCAAACATCGCAGGGCTCGCACCTAACATCTGATAGATTGGAACCACAACCGGAGAGAGGACTTTTGCCAATACTGGCGCTGCAGCCATAACACCGACCATTGCAAGTGCGAGTGGGCCCATGGCATTAAAGCCTTCCTCGAATTCATCGCCTGCTCCGGAAATACCACGACCTACCGTACCTAGGCCGACATAGCCGAGAATTCGCTCCGATCCACCAAACTGCGCAAACACCCTATCTATTGCGCCGATAACCATAAAGGTCATCATGATGTAGAGTATGACTTCATTAATTGAATCCATAGTTTCCGCCTCTATCTAATTACCATCTGTATTCGTCCGTAATGGTCATCGACGCAATCCGTCGACTACCCTATCTCCCAAAACCACCCCATCCATCTTCTCAGTGTCGATGACACCGCAGCTCTATCCGCGCAAGACACTCGCCGACACCGCTCGTCTCAACTATCAACCAGCGCAAATCGCCATCACAGGGCCAAATTTGAGCCAGCACTATTGCGTTCCCAAACACGCCTGATAAATCGCAACGATATCCGCGGATGATGCATGGCGAGGATTGGTTACTAAACAAATATCAGCCAAGGCATCGTCCGCTAGCACGTTTAAATCTTCTAGTTTGACGTCGAACTTGGCCAATGAATCCGGCAGACCAACATCTTTAACGAGCTCCGCAGTTGCACCTATGGCGGCAGAAGCCTGCTCTCGTTCAGTCATGTTGTCTCTTGCAACACCCATGGCCCGCGCAATATTGGCCAACTCAGATCGGCAAACTAATGCATTGAAGTTCATCACCTTAGGTAAAAGTATCGCGTTAGCTACACCATGGGGGATCCGGTATCGAGCACCAATTTGATGGGACATCGCATGTACCAAACCAAGACCCGCATTGGAAAACGCTAGCCCGGCTTTGTAAGCCGCCAACGCCATATCACTTCGCGCTTTTTGATTACTGCCATTACCAACGGCAATAGGGAGCGCACGAACAATCATTTGAATCGATGCAAATGCCATTGCTTCAGATATCGGATTACGCTGGCTCGAAAGATACGCTTCTATCGCATGTGTCAAAGCATCAATCCCTGTCGCAGCAGTGACCACCGGAGGCACGCCAATCATAAGATGCGCATCAAGGATGGCGAGATCAGGCATCAGATGTGCACTTTTGATGACATATTTGTGCGAATGATCATCTTCCATAATGACCGTGATATCCGTCACTTCTGAGCCGGTTCCTGCGGTAGTCGGAATCGCCACCAAACGAACCTTACGTTCAGCTTGTGCGCCGGCAGCCAAATCAGCAATACTTGCGCTGCTATCGATCAGTAATGCGACCGCTTTAGCCGTATCCAAGGCGGAGCCACCGCCAATACCAATAACAGCATCGGCACCAAAGGTTTTTAATTGATCCTTGCAACGCTGCACTAGGCCAGCCGTGGGTTCAGCTACAATATCGTCGAATATGCTATAGCTAATTCCCGATCGATGAAGGCTTCGTCGAGTACTATCTATAAGCCCGAGTTCCGCAACAACGGCGTCAGCCACGATGAACGCTTTATGTACTCCAAGTGCAGACAACGATTCACCAACGCGCAAAGTGCTACCTTCGCCAGACAACGTCAGCGGCGGTGAACGAAAGCTGAACCCGTTTAACGTGATCGTTTGATCAATCGTTAAATTAACAATATCGCTGACTTGCTGCTCAGTGATTGACATGCCTGCCCTCACCCTCTGCATGGCCGATCCCAGTAATCTCTTGCTGGGAATAAACCGCAGGGTTAACACCCGCTGAAATAAGCGCATAACTGGCGATGGCCAGCGGCGTCAAAAAGATCGGGTAATCCGGTAAAATCACATTTTGGTCTGGGAACTCATCCTGGAATACAGACTGGAATCCTCGCAATGAGCAGCTGCCTCCGGTCAAATAAATATCGTCGACATCAGCGCCGCTAAGGTGCGCCTTCACTAAATCAGCCATTTTTTCAATAACAGGTCGCACAACCGGCAATACCTGATTAACACACTCATGATCACGTTTCATGACCTCAGCATCAGCAACGCTAATATTATTCGCGCCTGACAACGTCAACGTGATGTGTCGCCCACCTGTTGGATCATCCAGTGAGGTAACAACTGCGCCGTGATGAATAATCGCACTTCCAGTCGTGCCGCCACCAACATCAACCACCGCACCATCATTAATTCCAAGGAGGTGAGCGACACTGCTCGGCTCATCAACAACCGCGACGATTTCAAGCCCACAAGACTCAACCACATTGGTAGAGATTTTAGGGTCAGTGCCGGGAGGGTAAGAAGTCACCGCTCGCGTAACATGAGTTCCTAGGCGCTGTTCAACTTTCTTGATTTGTTCTGCGACAATGTCACAAGCGCCGACATAATCAACAACTACGCCGTCCTTCACTACATCTGCCCAATCGAGAAAACAGGCGATGGGGGTGCCAGTACTATCAACTGCCATGGTTTGAATGTCGGCTGTGCCTAGATCAATGCCGAGGTACCAATCACCGTGAACTTGAATCGGCGCTTCGTCATTAACGATTGCCATCGCAGTTTGCAGACGTTGATTTATCACAGACAAAGTATTCTTCATCATTGGCACCTGTTTCACACAATTCTGAAGTCGTCGACGATCGTACAGCGGCGCTTACGAACAAACGTTGCCGCGCTCGTGACACCTTCACCGGTTGGCGTGGATATCGTCATCGTTGTCCATCCTTCTCCGCCATGCCCTAACCCGGCGAGACAAGGGCCATTTTTAACGAACAAACTGGTGTTAATTTCATAGGCCATACGCGACAGATTATCGATATTGGTCGAATGCATTGCTGCGGTATGCCGATTACCCATCTCCAGCGCCACCCCAAGATCTATCGCATGATCGGCATTATTCGCACGTATTAACGGAATAATAGGCATCATCAGTTCAGTCACCGCAAACACATGATCATGCGGAGTTTCGACCACCAGCAAACGGGTTGACTCAGGGACATCAATACCGGCCTCTTTTGCGATAACTGCGGCATTACGCCCGACCCACTTGGCATTCACTTTCGGCGTATCACCGGGATAGCCTTTAAGCACCACTTGAGCGATGGCATCCGCCTGTTCGAGCGATATCTGAACGGCTCCGTTCTGGCACATCAACCTAAGAAGTTCGTCTGCGATGGAATCAACAGCCACAATTTCTTTTTCATCCGCACAAATAATGTTGTTATCAAACGATGCGCCTTGAACAATGCTAATAGCAGCTCGCTCTAGATTCGCCGTCTCGTCAACCACAACCGGCGGGTTCCCAGGGCCTGCCGCGATCAAGCGCTTATCAGTGATACTGCGGGCTGCATCAACAACCGCATCACCACCAGTAACCGTCAATAGATTAATACCCGGATATACGAATAGTTTTTGCGCATTTTCAAGACTAGGGTCGGCTACCGTTGTCACCAAGTTTGCCGGGCCTCCGACTTTCATGATGGCTTCGTTAACTAACTGCACCGCATGTTGCGACACAGCTTTTGCGGCAGGGTGAGGCGCAAAAACTACCCCGTTACCGGCCGCGATCATGCTGATGGCATTGTTAATCACCGTTGCACTGGGGTTAGTGGATGGTGTAACGGACGCGATCACTCCCCAAGCTGCGTTTTCTAACAAAGAAAGCCCTGCATCACCCGTAATCGCCTGCGGAATAACCGCCTCAGTGCCCGGCGTTTTGTTGGCGACAAGCAAGTGTTTGGCGATCTTATCCTCGACTCGCCCGTAGCCGGTTTCTGCGACAGCCATCTCGGCAAATTCACGCGCTTTATTGCGTGTCATCTCTCGAATGGATTCAATCATTTGGTCACGGAGCGCGACTTTTCGAATGGACTGCTGTGCTGACTTAGCTGCACTGACTGCATCGTCGAGTGTATTGAAAATACCATTGACGTCGCTAAACGAAGCAACATCCGGATGATTCAGTTGTTCAATCACACTGCGGACAATTCGCTCTATCTGTTGCTGATTCATAGCGTGCCCTCTTACCCACAACCACGCATATTCACGATGGATAGTTTCCAACTTGATATGCCGACTGTGGTTCAATCAATCGGTATTACGGCCGACCCTGCTTGAGATAATTCAGTTTTTCAGTCGACGTAATTTCATCAACAATGCCAACAATCGACAGATCCACCGGCGTGTGGGCATCGGCTGTTAACGTAAGTCTTGCCGAGCTACCTGCGACAACCAGCACGACTTCGCCCTCACCTGCGCCCAAGTTATCGACGGCGACATGAACATCGCTTTCAGCCGACCCGGTATCGTTGATTAGTTGCACCAGCAGTAACTTATCCATACTCAGGTGCGGATTTCGGACAGTCGCGACGACTTGCCCAATAACCTTGGCCAATCGCATGCACTTTCTCCCTCTGACCAACCCGATTTATCTGGCCAGCCTAGCGGTTAGACAATGATTACGGTTTGATCGGGAAGATTTCTTCAAGATCAGAATGGGGACGCGGAATAACATGCACTGCCACTAGCTCGCCGAGGCGCTGCGCTGCTGCCGCACCTGCGTCAGTCGCCGCCTTACACGCAGCAACATCACCACGTACCAATGCAGTGACATAACCCGACCCGATCTGTTGATAACCAACAAGTTTGACCCGCGCTGCTTTGACCATGGCATCTGATGCTTCAATCAGCGAAGTCAGACCTTTGGTTTCAATGATGCCTAATGCTTCCATCTTGGTTCTCCAATATCAGTGTTTCAGAGTTCAGGGTTACTTTTTCGAAGGTGCTTTAGCCGCCGCTTTTGGCTTGGCGGCTTCAGGTGTCTCGTGACCAATTGGAAAAATAGCTTCCAGATCGCCATGAGGGCGCGGTATCACGTGCACAGAAACCAACTCACCAATTCGCTGTGCCGCTGCAGCACCTGCGTCGGTCGCCGCTTTACAGGCCGCAACGTCGCCACGCACCGTAGCAGTAACCAAGCCAGCACCAATCTGTTTATATCCGACAAGCTCAACGCGTGCGGCTTTTACCATCGCATCGGATGCTTCGATCAACGCCGTCAATCCACGTGTTTCAATAATACCTAGTGATTCCATCGATCTTCCTCACTTACCTGAGGCTGAGTGCCTCGTTTAATGTAGGGTTTATGTTTTCACCATGGCCGAAGCGAGCACTGAAATATCAACGATATCGTCTGCACTGCAGCCCCGAGACAAATCATGCATTGGCTTTTTTAGCCCCTGCAGCAACGGCCCTAACGCAATATAATTACCGAGGCGCTGAGCAATTTTGTAACCGATATTTCCGGCGTTTAACGATGGAAAGACAAATACATTTGCCATTCCACCTAACGGGCTCTGTGGCGCTTTCTGTGCAGCTACGGAAGGCACCACAGCCGCATCAAACTGTAGTTCACCGTCCATGATCAGATCTGGTTGGCGTTGCCGAATCATATTCACAGCATCAGCGACTTTGACTGCCGCCGGGTGCTTAGAGCTCCCTTTACTTGAAAACGACAACATCGCGACACGGGCAGGCTCACCGACGAGTCGCTCATAATTGTGCGCGGCATCAATAGCGATATCGGCTAGCTGTTCTGAAGTCGGTTCAGGAATAACGCCCGCATCCGCAAAGCTTAGTATGTTTTCACTGTCCGGCGATGCCATCATGAAAAAACTCGATACCGTTTTCTGCCCTTCTGCCACGCCGATAACCTTCAGCGCCGCCCTGATCACATCACCGGTTGTCGATATATTGCCCGCGATACAGATATCAGCCATTCCTCGATCCACCATCATTGCAGCATGAAACAAAGGCTGATGAATCAGTGAAACGGCCTCTTCGAGGCTAACTTGTTTACTGGCATGTATTTCCTGATAGCGTTTGGCAAAGGGCTGCTCACAACTCGTTCTTAGCGGATCAACGATGGTTAAACAGGGCATCGGAATACCTGCCCTATGAGCACAATCTCGAAGCTCAAACGGGTTACCAATAAGAATAGGTTCAGCTAAGCCTTGGTTTTTCAGGTCGTTAGCTGCATGCAGCAAACGCACGTCTACCGCATCAGCAAAAACGATTCGCCTTGGCGCGCTGCGGCAAGCGTCTCTTGCTTGTTCAAGTAGTTTCATTGCCACCTACCTTCGAAAGCGCACCAAGACCATCACGCTTTCCAACCAATGCAAGCAACGCAACAACGTATATCGCGCTACTCAATCGATTAAGCCCTTGAATCAAATCATTTCGGGTAATTTCAAATGTATTGATCAGGTAGATATCCGTTGCAAGAAGTTCGCACTCTCTCGCCATCGCTCTAAGAACATTGAGCTGGGCCACATCTCGTCCATGCTCTGCATCCGGAAGAATATGGTCGTGACCAATGTATTTGAGTGGTTGATGAGATATCGCATGAATCGTTGGGTCATCTAAATCCCCCATACTGATCGGCAGCAAAGGCTCTTCAGTAACCTCGCTACGTAAAATGTTACCGATGTACGAGCGGATATCAGCGAGATACTGGTGTAAAAGCGGAAACTGTTTTGTCTGATCAAACTCAGCTTGAACGAGCACGCAGTAGCAGCTGAGAGTGTCTAGCTTTCCACGTAGTTTGATTCGTGGATGGTTTTTCAACACCAAATGCGTGTCGTCAAGATGCGTCAGAACTTCCGGCTTGGTCTCAAGCGGCTGATGGCATAGCGCGCAATTGGTTTCTGGCCTGACGTTGTTGCTTTTAAGCGGATGAACTTGAACCTGCGGGCTATCGCCATCACCGATAAAAAATCTACCCTGCTCATCAATCACTTTGATACGAATCTGACGTTCATCTAACAGCTGCTTAGCAGACGGGGTTAGTTTACATGCAGCTGGTAAATGCACTTCAGTACCGTGGCCTAGCCCAAAACGCTGCCGCAACCACGCTTCTGTAATAAAACAGGATCCCCCGGGCTCCTGCCCGCTAACTGAATGATCCGCTGAGTGCGTCAAATTAGTCACCAGAAGCGTCTGAAAAATCAGGCCCAGTCAACGGGGTACGTTACGTAAACAAACCGAACACTCGTCGGCGTACCGAATTCAATCGACGACCCCTTTGGAATAAACATCACATCTCCGGGTTTACCAACGAAGGTTTGGTCGCCTGACTTAATATGTAACTCGCCCTCAAGAACAACATCAACCTCGTCATAGGTCAGAGTCCATGGAAAAAAGCCGTTCTCCCACGACATATATCCCGCACCGATATTGCTATTGTCTTTCGCGGTAATGACGTCAGTCAGACCAATATTGTGCTCTTTAACAGCATCGAGCCTGCCCATGCTGACACTATTGCCACGTACAAGAACCACTCCATGCTCGGATATTTGTTTCTGGCAACCCGGCTCGGCCGACGCACCCTGATTCAGCTCAGACAGAGCCTTTTTAATCAAGGCCTCGACGGCTGCTGAATCGTGTTTTCCAGACGGCATTTGCTGTGTAACACACTGCTGTATATGAGCGATATCGACATCATGGGTTGTTGTAGTGGCGATATTCGGACCGTCACTGCTAGCTGAGGTAGAAGATCCTCGAGAAGGTGGTTCATGATCCAAGGAGATACCAAATTTGGCAGCAAGATCCTTGGCCTCAGGCGTAACAATCGTACAAGAGAGAGGAGCCGATATGACCTTCTCTCCCTTTTTATGACAAGATTTCACGGTTTCCGCAGTAATCAGCGTTTTCATGCTGGCTCCTCGCATCGGGTCATGGCTTGATACAACTCACTTCACCAAGCGATAGCGGTTATTTTCTGCAGCCCTGTTTATTCATCAGGGAGTCAAATTAGAGAATCAAATTCTCAAAGGTGATCTTTAGTAAGTGTCGTTCCTAAATCGCCGAATGTCTGTGCACTAAAACACTGATCCGACATAAACGGTCAAACCATTCTGATTAACACCGATCCAAACTTTTCATGAAGCAGAGACCGTATTTGTAATTTCGATCAAATAGTTTTTCAGCTGATTTATTGAGTCAATATCATAGACTGAAGTTTCAAAATACGGCGGTTTAATGCCGTTTTTTTTCAATACCTCACGCGCATATTCGATGTTTGCATGGTCGTCATCAACTCGACTAATAACACCAACAATGTGTTTGTTTGGGTATACTCGTAATAAGTCCGAAGGGATTTTTAGCTCTCCCCCCATAGCAGGGTGCAATAACACAATCGTGTTCACTCGCACCAAACTATTCAACAATGCGCCATAAAAACCACGATATGAAACATATTCGCCTGGGGTATCAATGATGTTGTTGGCGAAATATTCCACGGCCTGCGTCTTTCTAACTTCTTCATTCAACCCCAGCAAGGCGTTTATAAGCGCAGACTTCCCACTATCAACCTCACCGATTACGATAAAGTCGTTCAGATGCTCCGCCAATCCGGTCATGTTCTGGTCACTTCGCACACAGAAAAATCAAGCACTTCTCGCGTAACTCGAGCAACAGCATCTAACGCCTCAGATACAGACCCAATACTTCCCGCTATAACCAAAGCCCCAGAAAATCGATCGAGAAAGCCAATTTCAATACTCGCTGCTTTTGTGGCTATATCGCCCGCGATAATTGCAGTTTCTCCAGGTGTTAGTGTCAATATACCGATTGCTTCAGCGTGATGAACGCCAACCTTTACACAAAGCTCTTCACCAGGGTTAGCAATCATATGAGCAAGAGTCACCTGCTTGCCGGGAACATATTCTTGAATAATACGTTCAGTGTGATGAGGCTTCCCCGGTAGAGAATGATCTTGACCGTTTGATGAGTACATCGCTTATCAACCTTGCGTTATGGACGCCGACCCTTCGACGTAAGACATACCCTAAATGGCGCATCAATTTACGCCATAGTGCTTGATGAGCAATCGAAAAAACCTTCATCAACTGCTCAACAACCCCCTAAGTTAAGACAATCGGACTTAATTTCGCCAATATTGATGAAAGATATCCATCATTCGCTTCGATTCATCGGTTTCACAAACTATGAAGTTTTCGACCACATCACTGGTAGAACGATCCAATAGACCTGACAGAATCAGTTTTTCGCGAATGTCATGCTGTAGCCGCTCTGATCGAGCAATGGCTCCAGTCAGAACAACAAGATCGATTCCACCCAATAGTAGTGCCTGAGCCCCGATCGATTGCAACACCTGCTCAAGATAATAACGATAGGCTAATTCACATCGAGGAGATCGACATGAAAACATAGCCTCTACAGAAAGCTCTTCACCCGCTAGGGCTTGTAGGCCCGCAGATTGATATAGCATCAAGCAGATATCGTCAGGCGATAGCCCCTGACCCTGTAATTGAGATGCCCAAGACAACACAAGTGCGGGATCAATATCGCCGCTGCGTTTTGCGCCAGGCAAGCCGGATAACGGCGAGTATCCCATTGTCGTATTAACACTGCGACCATCATCTAGTGCACAGATCGACGAACCCGAACCAAGATGGCCTATCACAGCCTTTTTGTGCTTCAGCTGATCAGCTAACGTATCTACCACATAGCCGAACGATAAACCATGAAACCCAAAACGCCGGAACCCCATCGCATGAAACTCCGGATCTATAGCGTACCATTGTCTGAAAACTGGAATAGTTTTGTGAAACGCCGTGTCCGGACAGCCAAACACAGCCGCATGAGGTATTCGCTGAAGTATCGATCGTGCCATCTTCAAAAATGCAGGAACGTGCAACGGAATCGCAGCGGATAAATACTCAAGGTTATCGAGTAAGTTCGCGTGCAACGGCACCAAGGGGGAAGTATGTTTGCCGCAATGAACGGCACGCACTAACACGACATCAAGATAGGCAAAGATTGCTTTCGCTTTCAGCAATCGAATCAACCAATCGAGACACTCAATATCGTCGCACGGCGGACTAGTATCGTCACTAAAATCATGCGAAATATCTCTGTCGACCACCTGCATATGCAACGTCGGCTGACCGACATCAAAATCAGTAAAGCTACCCGAGATAATCGCTGGCAAGCCAGGGCGGCTTAAATGATAAAGTGCAAACTTTAAACTCGAAGACCCCGGGTTAACCGCCAGCGCCAGCTGCTTTCGCATCGCTTTCGCCTTCAGTCTCATCAATACCTAATGCGCGAAGTTGGTTCAGGTAACGATTGTATTCATCTGTTTTATCCGCGCTGTAATTCAAGTTTTTGAACAAATCCGTCAAACGGGTGAAATACTTACGTACTTCATCTTTCGATGTGTAACTTTGTTGACGTTCCAAAAGATCTGAAATTAAATCAATACTACGGCGCTGCCTGTCCAACGGGGTAGATACGTCGATATCATCAAACGCATCCTGCTGGAGATAAACCATATCGAGAAACAACGATTGATGATACGTCACATAATCATCGAGGGTAACACCCTCCTCGCCTGTAACTTGCATCATGCTGTGTACACTGCTGCCTTTTTCCAGCAAATTGGCTAGCCGTTCAATCTTGGTGGTCCAATCTTTACCCATATTAGCGCTAAACCAGGGTTCAATTTGCTCGAGATAGCGCGACCAAGAAATCAGTGGATCAACCGCAGGATAGAATCTTTTGTAGGCGCGATCATAGGATAGCCCTAGAAACGTTTTCACGGTGCCCAAGGTTGCCTGTGTTACCGGTTCTTCAAAGTTACCACCGGCTGGCGATACTGTACCGATAATCGTTAGAGAGCCTTCAACACCATCATTATTGGTCACTAAACCGGCACGCTCATAGAGGTTTTTGATGGTTGATTCCAAGTAAGCTGGAAATGCTTCTTCTCCTGGAATCTCCTCCAAACGTCCTGATGTTTCGCGCATAGCCTGTGCCCAACGGGACGTAGAGTCCGCCAGCACTAAAACGTTATATCCCATTTGTCGGTAATACTCGCCCAGCGTGACACCGGTGTAAATGGAAGCCTCACGTGAAGCCACCGGCATTGACGAGGTGTTACATATAATGATCGTACGATCCATCAAGGTGCCACCCGTTCTCGGGTCATTCAATTGCGGGAATTCGGTAATCGTTTCAACAACCTCACCGGCACGCTCACCACAGGCAACAACGATAACAATATCAACATCCGAATAACGTGATATCAGATGTTGAAGGACCGTTTTACCCGCACCAAAAGGCCCAGGAATACATCCCGTACCGCCTTTTGCAATCGGAAAAAACGTATCAATCAAACGCAATGTGGTGGTTAGAGGCTCTCTAGGGTATTCGCGTTTGGAGAGATTTCGTCGAAACAATTGATGCGGCAAGGGCCGCTTAACCGGCCAGCGCTGAATAAGATTCAAGCCGCGCTCTTTACCGCCTTCATCACAAATTTTAGCGACAATGGTCTCGACCGTAAAAGTCCCCTCTTGAATCCACAGGACTTCAACTTCGCCGGGTTCATCAAAAGGTATCATGATATTGTGAGTATACCGACCCTCCTGAACTGTACCGAGAACATCGCCGGCCCGCAGTCGATCACCAACACGGGCAACACTGCTAAACGCCCATTTTTGTTGACGTTGCAACGCCTCGATATCAACGCCCCGCGCCATGAACCTACCATGATCAGCTTCCAAACGTTTCAAGGGATTTTGCAACCCATCATAAACCTTACCGAGTAGACCTGGGCCGAGCTCAACTGAAAGCATCTCACCCGATTGCTCGACGGGATCGCCAACACATACCCCTCGTGTATCTTCAAACACCTGCACATCTGCAGTTCGGCCTTTAACCCGCAGAACCTCAGCCTTCAGACGCTCCTGATAACTCTTTCCGGTTACCGACTGAGGGCAGATATACACAACCTCGTTTTTCACCAGGGGAGTCAAATGCTCATGACTTTCATCGAACACAGATTCAATCGTGATGACTTCATCTTTAATGGCGACAACACGTGCTGTTGCTTGAATATCACTCATATCTCAATATCCATTCTATCTTTGGCCTGTGCGATGCCTTCCTGCAAGAGTTTTTCGAAACGTCGTTGAGCTGCCGGATGGCTATAGCTCGTCCAACGATCGACAAGATCCCAGCGAAGGGTGTACAGCAATATTGCGTTGAAATCGTACTGATGGTTATGCCATGCAGCATCGTAGTATTTCCATACCGTTTGCATCAGCAGACGCTCAAGACCAAAGGCATCTTCGTCTTCTAACATCTGCTTGGCTGTCACAACCCAAGGGAATTTTCCCGACAAACCAAAATCGTTCTTTCCCCACTGTTTTCTCACCATATGGGCATAAATACTGTAACGGCTAAATTTATCGAGTTCGTCTGCAGACCGCCCTTCGTGACGATAGCGCAAACATGCAACAACAAACCTCAAATCCATTCGCCATTCAATTTGCGGCAAAAAGTCCATGCCCGAGAAATTCATTTTTAATTGCTGAGCGGTACGAATCAGGTCGGCATCACGCGTCTCTATATCGAGTTGGCCCCAATACAGCAATTTAGCAATGCTGTTCAGTTTCTGTCGATCATCATGATCTAACGAGCTGAGACGCTTAGTGAGTTGCAAACGCGAGATCGGCGTCTGATCCGAATGAAATGGATCTCTCAGATGCGGCAGTGCGGTAATAACGTCAACATAGCTATATTCTGCCATGATCAGCTCAACACTCCGTCAAGCAAAGCACGGAAGCGCGGCTGCAGGTATTCCAGCAAGATGTCACTCAAGATCGAGTCATCGAGCTGAATTTCGACCTTACTGTCTTTACTGATAATCTTAATGCCGCTCTTGATGTTTTCACTGACACTGAACTCTATGCCGTCACGTAACATGCCACGTGTCTGCTCACTGATCATCTCAATCAGCGGGCCACCCGAGAGTTTTTCAGGCGATTTACGAAGATCTTCAACAGCTTCCGCATGGGCCGGCAGCATGATGACAGAGTTTTTTTCTATCTTCTGCGTCTTTGAAGCGACTTCAAGAACAAGCTTCCTGAGCGTATCAGGATCTTTCAATTCATGCTGGGTCATACGTTTGAGGTTGTCGCTAAACTGGCTGAGCAATTGCTGTTTCAGCTTCAGCAACGTATCTCGAAAGGCAAGTTGTAAAGACTCTGCACCACTGGCACGGATAAACTCCGCCTCCTTTTGTGCGTCCTCAACAAGTTTGCTCGCTTCATCCTTAGCTTGCTTCAACATGGCGTCCGCGTGTTGCTTCGCATCATCAATAATCTGCTGCGCTTCGTACTTCCCGGCATTAACGCCTTTGTCACGCAATTCCACGATCAGCGTTTCTACACCACTGGATACCTGGTCCGTCTGTTGATCACCCATATGCTTCTCCCGATCTAATCAATCTTTTTTCGTTGCGAAGAATTATTTGGGCAGTGAGCCACTAAGCACCAAAGCAAATACGAAGGCGAACACAGAAAACCCTTCCACAATAGCAGCCGGCGCAATAGACAAACCAAAAACTTCAGGCTTAGTTTTCGACGCATTAATAGCACCGACTAACGCCATGCCTTGGTACATAGCACTGAGCATAAGGGCAATACCCGAAAGCAAGCCAATGGCGAACAACCCAGGTGCGTCAGTCACCGTTACCGGTCTGTTCAACGTAAACATGATAACGATTCCCAAAATACCCTGAGTCGAAGGCATCGCAGAAAGGCCGATAAACTTCCCATAGCCGCTGTCAGTATCGAGCATTGCACCAGCGGCAGCTTGCCCCGCCCTTGCACAACCATAAGCACTACCAACACAACCAAGTGCTACCGGTGCATAAATACCGATCCAGCCTAACGTCAGGATGATTGCTTCCATCGATGTTTCTCCCGTTTCGCGAACGCTTTAAAGGGGTAACCTTCTTCGGTTATAGCCCAGTTAGTAAATTCTAAAAGATTTAGACGCAGGCCATGAATCACACCACTCATCATCGCGAGAATGAAATTCAGACCGTGTCCGAGGAATAAAATGATCAAAGAAATCACAAGACCACTGCCATGTATTTCTGTTCGGGCCTCATAAGCCAACTGATTAAAAGTGATTGCCAAAGACGCACTAGAAAGACCCAATGCAAACAAACGCATATAGCTCAATACATCGCCAAAGGCTTTCGAAATCTCGTAAATGCCTTGCAGCCCGCCCAAGGTTCGACTGAAAAAGTCCTTCATTGAACGCACGGGTATCGGGTGATGGAATGACACGACCAATAGCAAGCCAAGAATACAACTTGCAGGTCCGATATCGTCAAAAAACACTTGGGGAATTGTCCCCATATGGGCCATCCAGGCCGAAAACGCACCAGCGAGCATAAGAATCCAGCCAATCGGAGCAACCATGTACCGCGTGCCCCGCTTAGCCCATGCCACCATCGTATGCGCAACAATCAAATGTGTGACACCAACACCGACCGACAATTGCATCTGCGTGCTGAAATCATTAATACTGAGCACCGCCGCATCTGATAACAACGACCCAGTTGGCGGCGACAAACCAAAATAACTACCCAACATAATCCCATAGATAATGCCGGTATTTACCATCGACCAGGCTAACATCTTTAATCTTCGGCTTAACGGAGATGCGTTAAAGCGCTTCCTGAATAACCAAAAGATGCCACCTAAAATCGCACTGTATCCTGCATCAGCAATAATGATCGCAAAGAATAGTGAAAACGACACAAATACAGCGCTGGAACTATCCCATGTTCGATAACCGGGTGTCTGAAAGAAATTAACAATATCAGAACCTGCACCAAACGCTGGGGGGGGAGTTAGTTTGCTCGGAGGAATATCCACTTCCCGAACATCTTCAGACAATGATGCAAAGGTTGTTTTGTCCTGAAGTTGCTGCAACTTATCGATATCGTCTTCTGCAGTCCAAACCTGCAATGAAAAAACATCGCCATCATCCTCGCACCAAGCCATCGCCTGCTGAAGATCGTTGCCATCCTCTATCGCATTGATACCTTGCCGTAAGGTATAGATCCACCGGGTAAGAACAATTCTCTGAGCATCGTTATCTTCCAGCTCGTCTTCAGCAGCATCCAGTTGATCCAAAAGAACGTGAATAGGTTGCGTGCCGGTATGAGTTCGGGCGAAGGGAACGTCATCGAGAGACGGTTCTTCGATCGATATCAAAACGACATAACAATTACGCGAATCCTGCGACAGCTTCTTCCAAGGTATTGACGTTTCGGTAAACTGACTGAATTTTCGGACGGGAATGCAATAAAACCAAAATCGATATCCGCCAAGATCTTCCAGAGGTGGCAATGTAAACTCGCCCCATGGTTCTCTCGCTTTTAAATGGCGTTTGATAATCTCGATTCGATCTTCGATCTCTCGCCGTTGCTGTTTATTTTTCAATACCCGGCTGACGATGTCATCCAGTTCAACCGGCGTACGAGGGTGATATTCCGGGCGCCGGTGCTTTGCGTCTAACAAATAGGTCACTGCATCATGCAAACGCTGACGCTTATGCTCAGCGATAGAAGAAGCGATTTCTTCTCCACTTTTGTGCGGAATCAAATGACTAACGCCAAGGGTTTGTAATTTGTCCAAAACACGTTCTTGTGAGCCGCTCTGACCAAACAGCGTTACTTTACGTAGGCGAGCAATCGTCATATAGCAGCCCTCCCCGCAGAAGCCTGTGCGTTTTTAGCCTGAGCTTTCGCCTTCGAGATTTTTGATCGAACAACAGCAGCACGTTCTTGGTCATCTAAAAACAAACGAATTTTTTTGATGTTTTCACCGGTCTTCGGAATCAGTACATTTGAAAACAAGTTGACCCTCTGCGTCGTCGTTCGCAAACTATCCGCAAGCAACACTGCTCTATGTTCGAGTAGCTGAAGCTCTACGAGAAGCTGTACCATCTGCTGTAGTCGTTTTACCAAGTTATCGACCCAATGAGGTTTAGCAAGAAAGCTGTATTCAACGATTGATACATCAATTGACTTCAGCGTTGGTAATTTCAAACCCAATCTGTTTTCTACGTCATATTCAACATTGTTGATTTTGAGTAGGTCATCGAGATTGATCGTTTCAGCTGCTAACATCGGCAATTGTTCAGCAACAAACTCTTTCATTTTGTCGATTTGACGCTTCTTTTGCTCTACTTGAGCACGTGCCTTTTTTAATTCAAGCATCAATTGCTCACGCTTCAGCTCCAACGCCGGCAGATAACGATTGAAGGTTTTGAGCTGTTTTTTTTGCTCATTCAGGGAGCTTTTATTCAGGGCAATTTTGGTCATTTTGGCCAGTACTTGTCTTTCAAATTTTGCTTGATTACTACCTCGTCTTTGTCAAAGCACTCGGCTAGCAAATGCCAACATGCGTCCAGTGCCTTCTCAAGCGGCAATGCAACATCCAGATCCATAAACTGTCTACGAAACTCTCCTGAAAAACGCAGCAGTTTCTGGTCAAACTCTGATAAATCAAACGCCATCGCCTGTTTCTGTTCCGCATCCACGCCTTCAGAATAGTAGCGAATCATGGTATTCATAATTTGACCATGATCCTCGCGAGTTTCTTTTTCGATAACGAATTGTTTCAAACGTGACAACGAGCCAAAGGGGTCAATAACGCCAGAATGCAGGTAAAACTGCCCTTCAGTGATATAACCGGTGTTATCCGGAACGGGGTGTGTAACATCACCACCCGGCATGGTTGTCACAGACAGAATTGTTATCGAACCCGCGCCTTTGAAATCACAGGCTTTTTCATATCGTCGAGCCAGCTGGGAATATAGATCCCCCATATACCCGCGGTTAGATGGAATGGATTCCATCGATATACCGATTTCTTTCATCGCATCTGCGTAGGCTGTCATATCGGTAATCAACACCAAGACTCGCTTGCTTTCATCAACGGCAAAACGTTCGGCAACGGATAGTGCGAGGTCTGGCACCATCAATCTCTCAACCACCGGGTCAGATGCCTGATTAACGTACATCACCGTACGATTCATAACACCGGCTTCTTCGAACGATTGTTTAAAGAAGTAATAATCATCAAAGATTAAACCGAGCCCTGCGAAAATAACGACGTCGGCATCAGCCTGAATACCGATACGCGCTAAAAACTTGTTATAGGGCTCACCGGAAACTGAAAATATCGGGATTTTTTGACTTTCAACCAAACAGTTAAAAACATCAATCATCGGCACATCAGTGCGAATCATCTTGGATGCCAGCACACGATTTATAGGGTTAACCGTAGGGCCATTAATTTCGACTTTCGGATCCAATGACAAATCTGGACCACTATCAATCGCATTCCCAGATCCGTTAAAAATACGCCCTAACACATTATCGGAATACACGGCCCTCATCGGTTCTTTCAAAAAACGAATAGAGGCTTGATTAGATATTCCTTTAGCGCCAGCAAAAATTTGGAGAGAAACAAGAGAGTGATCAAGCTGAATGATCTGAGCCAGAGATACAACTGAGCCATCCTGCTCAATAGCGGCTAAGTCTCTATTTCGAACGGTGCGATGAATGTCAGGATCATCGGGCAATCGCAGATTGATAATATCGCCCACGATGCTTTCAATACTGCTGTAACGTGTTAAGTACTGATCCATGCTGAGTCGGTTCCCCGGCTATTGATTGCAGAAAATCATGTGACCAAGATCACAGTCAACACCCCATAGACACGTGATTGCATTAATGGTTCTGAATCGAGAACAAAACTCGAACTCTAACGCAATCGTCTATCGACATAGAATTTAAGGATATACCATTGCTCGGAAAAGCGTGTGAATTTTCCGAGACGACAGGCGCACCTTCTTGCGCTTGTCTACACTCCTTCTAGATCAATGTTGTTTATAAGACCAACAGTCACTATCAGGATGGAATCGGCTATGTTCGACGGTCTGCTTCGGCATTTGAAAATCATGAAAGAATCATGGTCTCAGGTTTCTGACGATCATAAAAAAAACGAAAAGCACATACACGAAGAATTCTTACCTGCTGCGTTGGAAATCGTCGAAAAGCCAGCATCCCGTGGTGGCCGATATTTGATGTGGGTGCTTATCGTGCTCTTTATTGTTGCTGTTATCTGGGCCATTTACGGCAAGACAGATATTGTTGCAATCGCACAAGGAAAACTCATCCCAAAGGGCTATGTAAAAACCGTTCAGACTAGCGAAGGCGGTGTTATTACCCGAATTCATGCTCGTAATGGCGACAGGGTAAAAAAAGGCGACTTACTGGTCGAGCTGGATACCACTGATGCAGATACCAACAAGAAGCAAGCCTCTGATCGCTTAATTGCAGCAGAATTAGACCTTGCGCACTGGAAGGGACTACTCGCATACATCGATACCAACAAACCGGAATTTAAGCCCCCCAAAGATAGCCCCGAAGAAAAAATCGCAACCGAACGTGAGCTGATCGCTGGACAGATTGCAGAACATGAAGCCAAGGTTGATACCCTTCTCAAACAACGGTTAGAAAAAGATGCCGAGGTTGACGTCGCCAAAAGTCGGCTGGCACAGACACGTGAAATTCTACCAATTTTGAAAAAGAAGCTGACCGCATACGACGAATTACGCGAAAAAGGCATTTCAGCAGAAGTTCAATATCTCGACATCAAACGTCAGTATATTGAACAAGCTCAACAGTTAGGTATTGAGAGAAAGAACATCGCAAGAGCAAAAGCAGCAATCAAGTCTATCGATAGCGACATCGTAACGACCAAAGCTGAATTTCGCGCCATGATACTCAACAATATATCCAAACAAGAAAACCAAGTTGTGTTGCGACGAGGCGACCTCATAAAAGCCAAGCAACAAGATAAAGAACACAAAGTAGCCGCTCCGGTCGCTGGCACCATACAACAATCAAAACTCACCACGTTAGGTGGCGTTGTTAAACCCGCCGAACCGCTAATGATTATCGTACCCGACGACGTTGAACTGATTTTCGAAGGGAAAATTCTCAACAGAGATATCGGTTATGTGAATCAGGGCGATAAAGTACAAGTTAAACTCGAAGCGTTTCCGTATACCAAATTCGGTGTTATCAATGGCCATATCGCACGGCTGTCGTCCGATGCTGTTGCCGATAAAAAACTCGGTTTGGTCTACAACACGCTGGTCAAAATTGAAGCGCAAGCCGTCAACGTCGGTGCGAAATCAGTCAACCTCACGCCAGGCATGCAAGGCAGTGCTGAAATAAAAACAGGTGATCGAAGGCTGATCGAATTCTTCTTATCACCGCTATTAAAACTCAAAGGCGAGACATTCAAAGAGCGCTAATTTATAACACACGATCGTTTGGTCCGTCGTAGCTGTATCAGGCCGAGTCTCACGCGATATTGAAGAGCAGACTGGATGGAATCACAATGGCAGATATAGACGCAACTGCAGACGGAATGCAGGAACTACCCGGCCAAGAACCGCTGCAAGAAGGCGGTTCGGACGGTACAAAAAACGCCGAATCTGAATTCGATTCGGGTCTCGCCTGCTTTATATTGATGCTGAAGTTCCTTCGCATTCCTGCAGACCCGGAGCAGTTCAAGCACAATCTTGGCAAAGGAAGAGCACCGGTCAATGCTGGGGATATTCTGCTGCTCAGCAAGCGTATCAAGGTAAAAGCCAAGAAAGCCAAGGTCAAACTTGATAAGTTGATCAATACCCCGCTCCCCTCTATTGCTCAAGATCAAGACGGCCGCTTCTTTCTGTTGGCGAAAGTGAATGAAACGGATGCTTTAATTCACCGACCCGATGAACAGAGCCCAACCAAACTATCCCTAGAAGAGCTCGACGAACTTTGGACCGGCGAGCTGATTCTAATGACCAGCCGAAGTCAATTGCCGGGGTCTGGTCAGAGCTTTGATGTTACCTGGTTTATTCCCGCATTGATGAAGTATCGCAAGATGTTGGGCGAGGTACTTGTCGCAGCATTTATGCTTCAAATGTTTGCACTGATCACCCCCCTGTTTTTTCAAGTCGTTATCGATAAAGTTCTTGTGCATAAAAGCCTAAGCACGCTCGAAGTTATGGTTATCGGTATGGCGACGATATCCCTCTTCGAAGTGTTGGTCGGCGGCATACGAACGTACATATTCTCGCATACAGCTAATAGAGTTGATGTAGAATTGGGGGCAAAACTGTTCAGGCATTTACTTGCTTTGCCTCTCGCGTATTTTGGTAGTCGATCAGTCGGTCAATCTGTTGCTCGTGTGCGTGAGCTGGAAAATATACGCCAGTTTCTGACATCATCGTCGGTAACATTGATGATTGATACGTTCTTTACGATTGTTTTTTTCATCGTTATGTATGTTTATTCTCCGACACTTACGCTTATCGTCGCCATGTCACTACCGTTTTACCTGCTAATTTCAGTATTTGTGACGCCTATGTTACGCACCCGCCTCGACGAAAAATTTAAACGTGGAGCAGAAAACCAATCGTTCCTTGTAGAGAGCGTTACCGGCGTCGAAACACTCAAGGCCATGGCACTTGAACCACAAATGCAACGTCACTGGGAGCAACTGTTAGCCTCCTATGTGTCGGCAGGTTTCAAAGCTAATATGCTCGGTAATTTTGGTTCACAAGCCGTACAATTCGTCAACAAAATCACGACAGTTTTAGTACTGTTCATCGGCGCTAATCTGGTTATCGCAAATGATCTATCTGTCGGTCAATTAGTCGCTTTCAACATGCTCGCTGGACGTGTTGCCATGCCTATTTTGCGTTTATCGCAGCTTTGGCAGGATTTCCAACAAATGCGTATATCAGTAGAACGCCTCGGTGATATTCTGAATACACCGACCGAACCGCAATACAGCCCCGACCGAGCCAACCCTCCGCAAATAGAAGGAAGAATTGCCTTCGAAGACATCATCTTTCGATATCGCGCAGATGGCCCGGAAATTTTGAAAAAAGTCAGCCTCGAAATCGAACCCGGCGAAGTCATTGGTATCGTTGGCCCATCGGGCTCCGGTAAAAGTACGTTAGCGAAACTGGTTCAACGTTTGTATGTTCCGGAGGCTGGACGTGTAATGGTTGACGGCGTCGACCTTGCATTAGTTGATCCTGCATGGCTAAGACGTCAGATAGGCGTTGTTTTGCAGGAGAACATTCTGTTTAAACGTACTGTACGTGAAAATATCACGCTTTCTGACCCTACCCGCAGCATGGAAGACATAGTCCACGCTGCAAAGCTGGCGGGCGCTCACGAGTTTATTCTCAAGCTACCTGAGGGTTATGACACACTTATCGACGAACGTGGTGGCAACCTGTCCGGTGGCCAACGTCAGCGTATGGCGATAGCGAGGGCATTGATCACTGATCCTCGTATTTTGATTTTCGATGAAGCAACATCTGCGCTTGATGCAGAGTCGGAAGAAATCATTCAGAATAACCTCGCCTCTATATCTCAGGGCCGTACCGTGATGATTATTGCCCACCGACTGTCAGCGATATGTAATGCCGACCGGATTATCACCGTTGAAGATGGTGAGATTACCGAAGAAGGAACCCATTACCAACTTCTCGAGAAAGGCGGCCGTTACGCCGAGCTCTGGAAAAAGCAAATGGGAACGCGCGGTATCAAAGTTGATGACAGTGGTGTCCCGCAAAGCGACACTGGTACCAAAAACGGCGATTTTGACGCGGCCCCTGATTTAGCTTAAGCATCATTTTCGAGGGTACCTGACTGTAGATTTTGCAGGTACCCCTTTCTTCAATCTTACCTCTCCTTACGCTCCACATTTCTTACTATACTCCGCGTAATTTCCTCAAGAATGCTTATCAGCACTGTGGCTATCACACCAAATCCGGTTACCTATTGATTACGATTGAGTAACTTTATTACGACGTGGTTTTAGTCAAAACCAGAAAAATCTATTTACTTTTTATATTTCAACAACTTAGTAACAACAAATATAAATAGGCACAGCCATTATGTCCCTCCATTACTTCCTCATCCATATAGATGAGAGTACTACCGAACGATATTGATAGGGTTGGCTCAGACCAATACTAAGAAGATGCTCAGCATGGAAACAAAACACACGTTCTGCAGAATCTGCGAATCGTCTTGCGGCTTAGAAGTCGATATAGATAACGGCCAGATAGAAAACATCCGCCCTAATAAATCACATATCGGTACGTTGGGGTTTTCATGCATGAAGGGGCTATACCAGCACAAAATGTATGATTCTGGCGACAGACTGACTCACCCGCTGAAACGTCAGGGGGATTCTTTTGTAGAAATATCGTGGGAGCAAGCCTTCAAAGAAATTGGCGCGAACGTCAAACGCCAACGAAAGGTTTCGAAACAATCAACTGCGATGTACGTGGGCACAGCAGCTGGCTTCAGTATACTCCACCCAATCTTCGCAGAAGGATTCATGCAAGGCCTTGAATCCCACAATATCTACTCATCCTCAACCCAGGATTGTGCAAATCGTTTTGCTTCCGCTGCAGAAATGTATGGCTTCCCTTTCTTCCAGCCGTTCGTTGACCTCGACAATGTCGAGTGCATGTTAGTCATCGGCACCAACCCCGTTGTCAGTAAATGGACCTTCTTACAGGTAGCACATCCGGTTAAGCGCTTAAAAGAACTAAAAGCTCGAGGCGCCAAAACAATTTTTATCGACCCGCGTTTAACTGAATCAGCCAAGGTCGGAACTGAGCACCATTTCATTCGACCGAATACAGACGTGTTTTTCTTTCTATCGTTTCTAAATGAAATATTTACAAACCACACCCTCGATACACAACACATCCAACAACACATGACAGGCTTGGAATCCTTGCATGAGCTCAGCCAGGATTGGACTCCCGAGAAAGCGTTCGAAGTCACCAACATACCGGCAGATGAAATGCGAGATATCGTAAACACATTTGTTACCGCCAAAGGGGCGGCCATCGTTACCGGTACCGGCCTTGGCATGGGAAAAAACGGCACGCTATCTCATTGGCTTGCCGAATGTATCAATGCCATCACCGGCAACCTTGATCGAAAAGGCGGCACGTTAGTTGGGCGTGGAATTTTCGACTTCCCTGAATTCGCGCGTAAAAACGATTTATTCATGCGTAGCAAGCGCTCTCGTATTGGTGGGTTCAGAGAACTAAATGGCGGGTTCCCCGGCGGCATACTGGCAGACGAAATTTTAACGCCAGGTACCGATCAAATTAAAAGCCTATTTGTAACCGGTGGCAACCCGCTGTTAACCATGGCAAATGGCGAACGCTTGAAAAAGGCATTTGAATCGTTAGAAATGTTAGTGGTTACCGATATCTATATGAACGAAACAGCGAGCATGGCCGATTATGTACTGCCGGCGACTTCACCATTACAAAGACCAGACCTCCCGTTTATATTCCCACTATTTCTTGGCATGCAATCCAAACCTTACCTTGCAGCAACCGATGCGATCGTCCCTATTCAAGGCGAGCAGAAAGACGAAGCAACGATCTACTTTGAGCTGGCAAAAGCGTGCGGCGTAAGCCTGTTTAACAACAAGGGGCTGCAAATCGCGTTACGAGCAATGGAACAAGGAAACCGCCTCACAAGCATGGGTAAAAACACAGGCATCCCACAAAAATTCATCCTCGACTTGATGCTGCGTCTATCCAAGAATGGGAGTTTCAAATCGGTCGCAGCCCAGCCCGACGGAAAACCACTCCGTGGGGCTATACCTGGTGACTTTCTCAGCACACGCCCATTGTTCGATGATCGAAAGATACGTCTTGCCCCCAGCGAATTTATTGCGGAGGCACATCACCTGAACGATATATTCAATGCTGAAAAAGCGACACAGGCAAGCGGTCAGCTGCGACTCATATCCAAACGCGTCCACAGCACACATAATTCCTGGACACAAAATGTTGAAGAATTAACCAACGGCCGCCATAACCAAACCAACTATCTATACCTACACCCAATGGACGCAGAGGCTAAAGGTGTGCAAAACGGCGACCCTGTCGACGTCGAATCAACCGCAGGAAAGGTCAGGCTTCCGGTCAAACTGAGTAGTGATTTAATGCCCGGAACTGCTGCAATGCAGCACGGCTGGGGGCATCAACAAGCCAAAGGGCTTTCAGTCGCTAGCAAGCTATCCGGCGTAAACGTCAATATCCTGGCATCAGACGGACCGGAAAATATCGAAAAGATCTCTGGCATGGTGCATCTGACGGGGATTCCGGTCAGCGTTAACCGTGCTACCGGCGACATTGATTCTGGCAGTTGGTCCGGGATCACAGAGACGATTTGATCAAACGCAAAGAACGCCTAAGCGGCTCAACATCTCGCTAGCAACTGATACCCGTGACGGGTATCCTTGGCATCTTGAAACATAGAGGTGCTGGAATGTTAAGACTGTTGGGCCTGTTATTCGTCGGATTGGGGTTTATCGGCATATTATTGCCACTCGTACCAACAACGCCATTTCTGTTGCTGGCCGCCATGTGCTTTGCTAAAAGCTCACCGGCGATGCATGCAAAGCTTATGAACAACCCGATATTTGGCCCGATTTTGCAGGATTGGGAAGATAAACGCTGCGTCAGCCCCCAAATTAAAATCGTCGCGATTACATCCGTTGTTGTTTTTGCCGGTTTCTCGGTACTTTTTGTACTGCCCGGCGCGACCATGAAATCTATTGGGCTTCTGATCATCGCAATCAGCATCTTCGCGATTCTTCGAATTCCTACCTGCCCGAACGATCCCCAATAGGCGACTATACTTTCGAGGTGGATAAAACCGGACAATAACACCGCTACAACAAGGTGTCAGGGACGAATCATGATTCAATACTACCGCAGTGTTTTTCTTAGCATTGCGCTTTCTCTAGTAACACACAACGCCCTCTCAGCTATCGACACTGAGCCTGAAACAACGCAGCCAACGCCCGCCGTTTCATTACAAAACAAACAACAGGTCGGCGGATATGTTGGGGGCTCTATTGGTGCCCTTCTCTATAACCTTGATTCGAAGAACTCCAATGCTAGGCCATTTGACAGCACTGCTTTGGCGATAAGCCCATATGGCGGATACAACTTCAATGAATGGCTTGGCATCGAGGCAATGGTGACATTCGCTAGCGGTTATAGCGCCAATCTCTACCCGACTACTCGCCAATCAAACCTTGTTATTTTTTCAGCCGCGCCGAAGTTCACCTGGCAAATGACCGATATATTCGCTCTTTATGGGAAGATTGGCCTTAACGTGACAGGCTTTTCTAATGAAACCCGCTTCTATTTTGTCGATGAAACCACCAGTTGGGCGGGTGTCGGTATCAGTGCAGGCTTAGGGCTTCAATTCGCAATGACGCCTGAATGGATATGGCGTTTGGGGTATGAGTTTAATCAAGCACATCTCTATGCTGATGACAGCGTAAAATATACGGTCAATCAGGAATTCATAAAAATTCAGGATCTAAGCACCCAAAACCACACAGTCAATCTTGGGATACACTACCAATTTTAGAGCCGTTGCTAACTTTGCACGTGCATAAAAGCGACATGCTGAAGATTTTCAAAAGGTGTAGACAAGAGCATTAAATAGACTAAAACGGACTGTTTAAAGATTGATGTAGAGAGACAACGCAAGAAAACAAGGAAGAGAATAAAGTGGGGTGGACGATGGGGATTGAACCCACGACCACAGGAATCACAATCCTGCGCTCTACCAACTGAGCTACGCCCACCACAATAGAATTCAAACACCCAACGGAAGTAGAGTTTGAAAATGGTCGGGGTAGAGAGATTCGAACTCCCGACATCCTGCACCCAAAGCAGGCGCGCTACCAGACTGCGCTATACCCCGAAACAGTTAATGATGTATGTCTCATCAACTGAGGCGCGAATATTAATGGCTGGCCTAAAACAAGTCAACAGTTATAGAAATTTATTTTAAGTATCAATAGGTTGCGATTACTTATTGAGCAATCGAATACACACTAAGAAAGCGAAACTCCCGATATTTCAACCGCCCCTTCAATGATTCACATTGGCAATGTCTTTCAATAGGGATAAGAACAGGGCACAAAAAACAACTGCGAAAGCAAACGAGATATCAATAAAATTTGGAATTACTGAGACTAAAGACAAAACTAACGAGATAAGAGGAAAACTGAAAGAAGAGATGAAATGGGGTGGACGATGGGGATTGAACCCACGACCACAGGAATCACAATCCTGCGCTCTACCAACTGAGCTACGCCCACCATTTCATAAAATGTTGATGTTTACTGGTACGCCCGACAGGAATCGAACCTGTAACCTACGGCTTAGAAGGCCGTTGCTCTATCCAGTTGAGCTACGAGCGCTCAAGCGTGCTGCATTGCAACCTGACTGATATTGACAATATTTCGTCAAAAGTTAGATTACCAAGCAACTGCGTAATACAACATCTCAAAAGATCTCAGCAATGACATTGATAAATGGTCGGGGTAGAGAGATTCGAACTCCCGACATCCTGCACCCAAAGCAGGCGCGCTACCAGACTGCGCTATACCCCGAAATCATCAGTAGCAACATATATGAGAACATACACGTTACTAAACAGCATCTCATCAAATTATTTGACTCTGGTGAAACACCGAAGTAACACTCAAAAAGATCTGCCTCATCAACTGAGGAGCTGCATATTAAGGATGAGCTTAGCCTAAGTCAACGATTTTTAAGTCAAAAATATGAAAAAACACGAATCGATTAAATATCAAACAATTCACGTCAATCAGGAGATTTCTCCGCACTCAGGCATTCGATTCAACACGGTGTGAACGCACATATGTTTTGCGTGAGCAGGGCGAAAATGGGAAAATAGCGCAGATTTTTTAAACCACTGATTTTTGAAGACTCAGGCTCGCACATGACACTCGTTTTAGATGGTAAAGCCCTGGCGGCACAAACTGAAAAACAACTTCTGCAACGCGTTGAAGTTCTAAAAGAAAAGAGCGGCGGTAGAACCCCTATTCTCGCAACCATTCTGGTTGGTGCAGATCCTGCTTCAGCAACTTATGTAAAAATGAAAGGCAATGCTTGCGAACGTGTTGGCATGAGCTCACTAAAGATTGAGTTACCAACAGAAACCACCACAGAGCAGTTATTGGGGAAAATCGAAGAGCTCAACGCCAATGATGACGTTCACGGCATTCTGCTCCAACACCCGGTTCCGGCGCAGATCGACGAACGCGCCTGCTTCGATGCCATTGCACTTGAAAAAGACGTCGATGGCGTAACGTGCCTCGGATACGGACGCATGGCAATGGGTGAAGAAGCCTACGGATGCGCGACACCAAAAGGCATTATGCGCTTACTCGAACATTACAAGATTGAGCTGGAAGGTAAACACGCTGTTGTGGTCGGTCGCTCCCCTATTCTTGGCAAGCCCATGGGCGCGATGCTGCTGGAAGCCAATGCAACAGTTACCATCTGCCATTCCCGCACCACCAATCTGCAGCACCATATCAATCAAGCAGACATTATTGTTGGCGCCGTCGGCAAACCTGAATTCATTAAAGGTGAATGGATAAAAGACGGGGCTGTTGTCGTCGATGCTGGCTATCACCCCGGTGGTGTTGGCGATATTGAGCTTAGCGCGATCAAAGATCGTTGCAGCGCTTATACGCCTGTGCCTGGCGGCGTTGGCCCAATGACAATCAACACGCTGATCTTTCAAACAGTAGATTCAGGCGAAAAATCGCTCGGCTAAGCGTTGTTGTCGTGTAAGTAGAAAATGTGAATTACAAGCATTAAAAAAGCGGGCCTTGCCCGCTTTTTTAATGCTTACGTTTAAGTAAAAACATTTCAAACAAAATCTTTGAATCATCGTCCCTATCAAACTGACACACCGCCATCGCTAACTAGCAAAAATCCTATTAACGACACAGCGCATCGTTCTTACCAATTGATTTCCGCTTATACTCCCTCAACTTAATAAAGGGCGACTCAACAAACGTATACAAAAACGCAGATACCAGTGTTAGAGGGATCAAACTCAATCCGGTTAAAACGAACACATTGGGAACACTAAGTGATAACGCCCAACCGCTATTTTTCATGAGTTCATAAGTCAGATAAATAATCGGCAAGTGAAAGATATACATCGAGTACGACAGTTGAGCGAAAGGAAACCACACACGACTACCGAGTATCGACGCAAGATACCGCCCTACTCCCTGCGGTTGCAACGCCAAAACCATCAATAAAGCGACCATCACAGCAAATAAATGGCGATGACCAATATGGAACAAATAGAAAAACCATATAGGCTGCTCCTGATCTGAATATACCGGGGAAAACGCGAAGAAACCCGCGACAACCAATAAACAGCCCCACAACATTAACTGAGCACGCGTAGATGCCAACCGAGCCAACCAATCAGGTCGATACACCCAAACATAAGCTAGAAACCCACCCACCACCAATGGACCAAATCGAGTATACAGATTGATATATAAGGCCTGATTATATCGCGCGTTGAGATCACCCTTACCGACCAATAAATCAGCACCCGAGACCAGGAGATCAGGCTGTTGTAAAAGAATCACCCAACGAATCACTAGCGAAATAACAAATAGCCCTGCCCAAAACAACCACGGGCGGCGGGATCGAAAGAAAAACAACGATAACAGCGCGGGAAAGACGAGATAAAATTGCTCTTCAACCGCAAGGCTCCAAAGCCAAGGAATATATCGGTGCGCTTCATCAAGAAAGTTATTGACGTAAAAGAGGTATGCCCACAAGTAATTTTTATCAACGCCCGGCGCCGCAAATTGCGCCCAGACAATCAAAAATAACGCATACACCGGTGTCAGCCGCAGCCATCGTCGGTAATAGAAACGTTTGTAATTCAATGTGGATGAACGCTGGTGTTCCTCCATCAGAAGCCGACCAATTAGAAAGCCGCTTATCACGAAAAACGCATCTACGCCTTTATCACCCATCAAGATCCACTGGCTATACCAAGTTTGCGATGTGATGAATTCTCTCACCATGGCTTGCTGACTTATCATCAACACCACCATCGCATGGGTCACAACAACATAGAACATCGATAACGCACGAATACCATCCACGGGTGCAAATCGATTACCCGTGCGATTAAAAATACGTTTACCGTTATCGAGTGGATTGAAACACGACAGGATGAAAATCAGTCGTTCGATCATAGAGAAATCAGAATCCCGACAGCACTGCGGGCATGTACATCCCGTGCCTTGTTATTATCTTTTACCTTGAAGTGCACATATTAAATCCGATCACCCGCCACTACGAAAGGCGACCGATGAAAGGTTACCCTTTTACGACGAGTTTTACATCTCGCAAACGTAAAAAAGGCTTTTCAATCAAGATGTAAACTAGAATCGAGCCACTCAGAAAAAACGGCGATGCAATCAATAAAAGCGCCGCAGCGTTCGCTAACGTCAATTGGCTATCTAACCACCCCCAATCGAGCATCTGTATATAGACACCCATCATAACGGGGAGATGCCCCAAATACAGTGCAAACCCAAGTTTGGCTATCGGCGCAAAACCATTAAAACTGCAAAAATTCGAAAACCACCGACTATATCGAGCAGGATACAAAGCCAACAACATCATTAGCATCACCGCAACTGCCAACACATGTCGATGCAAACCAATCATCAATAACAATGACAGCTGCGGATAATCCCGACCAAACAAGGGAACAAAATTTGCCAACACCAATACCACCGCAAGCGCCATTAGCATAAAGATACCTCCCCTAGCGCCAGCAATCTGCTGCATCAACCGACCATGAAAGCGCACACAATATGCCAATAGCACGCCAGCAATCAGAGGCCCGATACGCATCCAAGTCGATGTATACAACTGCTCGGCAAACCCTTCTCGTACCGGGCTTGAAACAACCAACAGTTGGTCCGGCTGCACCAGAAGCTCTGGATGTAGATAGAGATAAGCCAATCGTATAGCAGCAGAACCAACAAATAACCCTAACAACACCAGAAACCGACGCCGCCAATGCAAAAATCCCAACGCAAAAAATATAGCGAGCAAGCAATAGAATTGCTCTTCAATCGCAAGCGACCATGTGAACGGAATGTATTGATGGTTCAAAGGGAGAATATTATTCAAATAAAGAACGTTAGCGAGGTAATAGCGGGTCTCAACCCAAGGCACTGCAAAAACGACAAACACAAGAATCAAACAATAATACAATGGGCTCAGCCGCCAGAAACGACGTCGCAAAAATCGCCAAAGCTCTATACTGCCATGCCGCTGGTATTCTCGCATCAATAAGTCTGACACTAAAAAACCGCTCAATACGAAAAACGCATCAACCGACCTATCGCCCATGACGAGGGGTTGGAGCCAAACCGACAATTGCATCAAAAACTGGCTTTGATCATCCGGCACTGCAAACAAAAACACTAAATGAAACGCATGATAAAACAGCAGATAAAGCACGGCGGCGGCACGCAGTCCATCGAGAGCTGCGTTACGCTGCGTATCCTGTTGCAATAGGCTGTGCCAATTCTCCCTGACTGAAAAGCACTGCCTGATCGCCATCCAATCTATACGGCGTGGCGCGTCAGTGCTTCTGGCCCATGGCCAGTCAATCAATGATCAGCATGCCCTGCATAACGATATCCGACACTACCGTCGATCAAGCGCGACGCCAGCCGTTGCGATCCAGTGTAATGCCCTGCTCTTGAAGCTGGGCACGAATCTCGTCAGATTTAGCGTAATCCTTATTGGAACGCGCCTCTTCCATCTCAGCCAGCAACGCTTCAACCGCTTCAGCAGAAATTACGTCGGTATCGCCTGCACTGCCACGGAACCACTCATCGACATCGCTCTGCATCAAACCGAGCAACTGAGCCGCCGAAAGAAACAAACCTTTTGCGTTCTGTTGGGCTTCGCCCGACAAGGTTTTCATGGATTTACCTAGCGAATGGAACTCGCTGATCGCGAGCGGTGTATTCAAATCATCAAGCATGGCTTCAAACAATGGCGAGGCATGAAGAACGTCTTCACTCGGCGTAATAGCCTCAACATCTGCAATCGCACGCAAATAACCATAAAGGCTATCCAATGCCGCTTTGGCTTTATCTAAAAGCTCAGCGCTGAAATTAAGCTCAGAACGATACTGCGCACTCAAAAGCGCAAAACGTAACACTTCGCCATGGTAGTGTTGTAAAAGATCATTCACCATGCGGAAATTGCCCAACGACTTGGACATTTTTTCACCATCAATATTGATGTAGCCGTTGTGCATCCAATAACGGACAAACTGCTTACCGCCATGCGCACACTGACTTTGAGCGATCTCATTTTCATGATGAGGGAAGATCAAGTCTCGACCACCGCCGTGAATATCAATCGTTTCGCCAAGGTGCTTCTCGATCATCGCCGAACATTCCAAATGCCAACCCGGACGACCGCGGCCCCAAGGGCTGTCCCAACCCGGCTCTTCATCAGATGAAGGCTTCCACAGCACAAAATCACCGGCATATTTTTTGTAATCGGCAACATCTACACGTGCACCGGCCAGCATGTCTTCAAGGTTACGGTTCGATAGTTTCCCGTAGTCATCCATCGACTGCACATCAAAAAGCACATGGCCTTCGGCCTCATAGGCATGGCCTTGATCCAGCAGAGCTTGCACCATTCCGATCATTTCCGGCAGATGCTCAGTTGCCAGAGGAGTGATATCCGGTGGAAGATTATTCAACGCCGCCATATCTTCAACATAAGCATCGGTATAGCGCGCAGTGATAGCACTGATCGCCTCGCCGCTTTCACGCGCCGTGTTCATGATTTTATCGTCAATATCAGTGATGTTACGTGCGTAAATCACCGTACCATAGAGCGCTTTCAGCACACGATAAAGCGTGTCAAAAACAACTGCCGGTCGCGCATTACCGATATGAACCCGGTTGTACACCGTCGGGCCACACACGTACATTTTTACAATGTCTTCTTCGATCGGTGTAAAGACGTCTTTACCGCCTTTCAGCGTATTGTAGAGTTTCAAAGCCATGTGATAGTCGCCTTATTATTTATTGCCGTCGCGCAAGCCAATGGTTTTATTAAATACCGGCGTATCCGCAGAGTGATCATAACGGTCGCTGACAAAATAGCCTTCACGCTCAAACTGAAACCGCGTTTCTGGCGCGCAAGCTGCCGCTGCTGGCTCGATCCAACAGCCAGTTATCGTAGAAAGAGATTCACTATTCACATGATCAAGAAAATTTTCGTCACCTTTATCCGGTGCTTCATGAGTAAACAAACGATCATATACACGAACTTCAAGCGGCTTTCCGTGTGAAGCAGACACCCAATGAATAACGCCACGAGGTTTCATTTCAGGCGGTGGATTCACGCCCAATGTTCCCTCAACAAGGCTCGCACGGATCTCAACAATATTGCCGGCCTCATCTTTAATAGCTTCATCAGCGCGGATGACATAGGCACCTCGCAAGCGCACATAGTCTTCAAACACCAGGCGCTTGAATTTTTTGCGGCCTAACGTGGTGTCTTCGGAAAAATCCGCACGATCAATATAAATTTCACGTGTAAACGGAACATCACGATTACCCATTTCTTCTTTATTCGGGTGATTCGCCATCGATAGGACTTCAACCTTGTCTTCAGACATATTCGTAATCACGACTTTGATCGGATCCAACACGCACATTGCACGCGCAGCGTTATCGTTGAGGTCATTTCGAACCTCAAACTCCAATTGAGCAATATCGACCGTACCGTCAGTTTTGGCGACAGCTAAACCGTTACAAAAATTACGCAACGCATCTGCTGAGTATCCGCGACGACGCATACCCGAAACGGTTGGCATACGGGGGTCATTCCAACCACTGACGACTTTTTCATCAACTAGCTGCTTCAGCTTACGCTTTGAGGTGACGGTGTAATTGATGTTCAGACGTCCAAATTCGTACTGCTTGGGCTGGCTAGGTAGCGGCAAGTTCTCGAGAAACCACTCATACAGCGGGCGGTGATCTTGGAATTCCAATGTGCAGATAGAATGCGTTACACCCTCGATGGCATCTTCCTGACCATGGGCAAAATCGTAACTGGGGTATATACACCAGTCATTGCCTGTTTGGTGGTGATGCTCTTTACGAATACGGTAAAGAATAGGATCACGCAGATTCATATTCGGTGATGCCATATCCACCTTCGCGCGCAGTACACGTGTTCCTTCATCAAATTCGCCATTTTTCATGCGCTCTAATAGATCCAGATTCTCTTCAGCAGAACGGTCACGGTAGGGGCTGTTTTTACCTGGTTGGGTCGCCCAGCCTCGATATTCACTGGCCTCTTCTGGCGACAAATCGCATACATAAGCCTTACCCGCATTAATCAAATGCTGCGCCCACGCATAGAATTGACCGAAATAGCTGGAAGCGTATTTTACCTCACCCGCCCATGTGAACCCGAGCCATTGCACATCTTCTTTAATGGCATCAACGAATTCCTGATCTTCCTTCGATGGGTTCGTATCATCAAAACGTAAATTACATTCGCCACCGAATTCGTCAGCCAAACCGAAATTCAGACAAATAGACTTCGCATGACCAATATGGAGATAGCCATTCGGCTCAGGAGGAAAGCGAGTAACAACCTTGCCGTCGTTGTTGCCCGCCTTAAGATCCTCTTCAATGATGGTGCGAATAAAGTTATTCGATGCAGTAGCAGTGCTTGACATGTATCAGGGTGCCTTAAAAGCAGTTTCGCGAAAATTTCAAAACGCGTATTATACGCCCTCCTTCAGGTTTTACTAACCCATGCGAGGCCGTAACCCTCAAAATTAACCACCGATGCACATGTCTGCGACCGAGATGGCTAAATACTCGTCAATTCGTTCAGTTTGTGCACCTACGTGGAAATAACGAAGAGGTACAGCATACGAGAATAAACTCAGCCCAGTAACGCTGAGCTGACTCAATTTCGAACGGTTGGAAACCTGAATGTCCAATCGCATATTAGGTTTATCAAAAGGCAGACATTATGGTTGTTCTTCATACCAATTTCGGTGACATCACCGTAGAACTGAACGCTGAAAAAGCACCCAAGACCTGCGAGAACTTCCTTGCTTACGCTAATGAAGGTTTCTACGACGGCACAGTTTTTCACCGTGTTATTGACGGCTTTATGGTTCAGGGCGGTGGCTTTGACAAAAACATGGATCAAAAATCAACCAAAGCGCCAGTAGAGAACGAAGCAGACAACGGCCTGAAAAACGAAGTTGGCACACTGGCAATGGCACGTACAATGGATCCGCACTCAGCCACAGCACAGTTTTTCATCAATGTTAAAGACAACCACTTCCTTAACCACAGCGGCAAAAACGCTCAAGGCTGGGGCTACACCGTATTCGCTAAAGTCACCGACGGCATGGACGTGGTAAACAAGATCAAGGAAGTGCAAACCGGAAGCTTCGGCATGCACCAAGACGTGCCGAAAGATCAGGTTGTCATCGAAAAAGTGACAGTATCCGCTTAATGTTCAACGCCGGTCTCGCACCGGCGTTTTTATTTCGACTAATAACTCTTTAATGCAAGGTCAAGCTTTGCTGGCGACAGCCTACAGGTGCGTTACATGTTCAAAAATACGCTAAAAACTCTGCTTCTATCTTCATCCATGCTGATCTCTACGCTGGTGTTTGCGAATCCGCATGTTGAGTTCGAAACTTCAGAAGGTAACTTCACCGTAGAACTCTACCCTGACAAAGCGCCGAAATCCGTCGAAAACTTCCTTAAATATGTCAACAAAGGCTTTTACAACGGCACCATTTTTCACCGTGTTATTGATGGTTTTATGATTCAAGGCGGTGGTTTTGAGCCAGATATGCTGAAGAAAAAGCCCGGAGCACCGATTCAAAACGAGGCCGACAACGGTTTACGCAATAACTATGGCACCATCGCCATGGCACGAACTAACGACCCTCATTCAGCAACCGCACAGTTTTTTGTCAATGTTGAAGACAATCAGTTTTTAAACCACAGCGCTAAAACCATGCGTGGCTGGGGCTACACCGTATTCGGAAAAGTCAGCAAAGGCATGGACACCATCACCAAGATCAAAAAAGTACAAACATCCAGACGCGGCCCGTTTCAAAACGTCCCCGTTCAAGATGTCGTTATCAAGCAAGCGCACGTAATTGCCGAAAAGCCAGCAAAAGCTGAACCTGCAAACGACAAGGCTGCATCGCCTGCTAAAGCCGCAAACGGCCAATAACACCACTGATAAACGTCTTAAAAAGGTAGAATAATGACACTGCGTTTTATCTCTGATCTACATCTTGACGAATCTCGCCCTGATCTCGCTCAGGGCTTTTTCGATTATCTTGAAAAACTGCCTGCGGATACCGAAGCCCTCTACATATTGGGTGATTTTTTTGAGGCTTGGGTCGGTGACGATGACGACCTACCATTTCATCTGAACGTCAAACAACGGCTCAAGGCACTCACAGAAAAAGGTATTGCGCTGTACTTCATGCACGGCAATCGTGATTTTATGATTGGCGAACAGTTCGCTGAAGAAACTGGCGGAAAACTTCTCGAAGAAGGCAGTATTATCAACCACGGCGACCAACAGTATTTGCTAATGCATGGCGACAGCCTTTGCATCGACGACGAAGAGTATCAAGCGTTTCGCGCGCAGATTCGCAACCCCGCCACGATCCAGTTGCTGATGAGCCAATCTCTTGACGAACGCCGCACATTAGCAAAATCACTTCGTGAAAACAGCCAATCGCAAAACAGCAATAAGGCTGAAGATATCATGGACGTTAACCAGCAAGAAGTTGAACGTATCATGCAAGATAACGCCGTTAGCCTGTTAATCCATGGCCATACCCACCGCCCCGCCATTCACGAATTCGCACTGAATGACTCAACTGCAAAACGGGTTGTGCTGGGTGACTGGCACGATACCGGCTGGGAAGTTACTGTCACTGATGACAACGAGATTTCCCTTAATGAATTTCGTCTGGCGCACTGACACGCCAAACATTAACTGAAGAAAACGACCAATCAAGGAACATTTGCTATGTCTCTCGAAGCAAAAACCCAGGCAGTAGAAACGTACATGAAAGCGCTGAATGATGCTGACATGAGCCTCATTGAAGCCCTGTATTCCGATAACGCGACCGTCGAAGATCCTTACGGAACTGAAGCGAAAGAAGGCATTGAAGCGATCAAGGCGTTTTACACGCAAGCCTTTGATGCTGGCCTAAAAGCCGAACTGACCGGCCCTATTCGCGTCGCAGGCGACTCTGCAGCGTTTCCGTTCAATGTACTGTTCGCCGGAAATGTTATGGAAATCATTGACGTTTTCCAGTTTGACGGCAACGATAAGGTAGTTTCAATGAAAGCTTACTGGTCGGAAGCCAACATCAAACCTGCATAAGAACATCACAAGCAGGTGCGGGGGCAACAATCGGCCCCCAACTTTACGAAAAATAATAACAATGGCACCTATCCAACAGCATCAAGCACGGCCGGTCTGGATCTTCAGCATGGATTCCGATCAATTCTTCGCCGCACCGACAACCTCCGCGACATTAAAGGCTTACTACCTCAAGCACGGCCAACACACGGCATCTAACGACATTCGTTTGATTCATTTTCGCGATGAGGATCACCTCCAGCAATGGACGCTAGATCATCAAGACGCCCTTCTGACAGATATTCGAACATCACAAAACTACGGCCAACAACCCATTATCGGCTTCAGCTTTTACACCTGGAACGCGGCTGAATTTCTTGCCTTGGTCGCCAGCCTGAAAAAACAGGCACCCGGCGTACTGAGCATCGCTGGAGGGCCCCACGTTCAGCAAGCTGAGGATTACCTAGGTTACGACCCTATTGATTTGATTGTTTTGGGTGAAGGCGAACAAACGTTTACCCAAATACTGGACTGCCAAAACAATGATTTTTCACACGTCAACGGCTTAGCATTTTTGGATGCCGACAATAAGATCGTAGAAACACCATCTCGGGAACGCATCAAAAACCTCAGTGACATCCCCAGCCCACTGGATGTTTTACCCCTCACCGACGATAACGGCAACGCACTTTACGAATCTATCGCCTACGAAACCAGTCGCGGCTGCCCCTACAAGTGTGCATTTTGTGAATGGGGAACAGGGGCCATTGGCAGCAAGATGAACCAATTCCCAATGGCACAAATCCACAAGGATTGGCGTACCATTGTTGATGCAGGTATTAAAAATATATGGCTCGCTGATTCGAATTTCGGTGCACTGCGAGAAGATCTTGAAAAAACCGAATTGATTTGCGAACTCAAAAAGGAATCGGGCTTACCGATAACCTTCGCAACATCGTGGTCAAAAAAACATAATCAGCGTACTCAAGAAATGGTGTTACTGCTGAATAAAAACGGGCTCTTGCCCCATTACCAGCTCGCATTACAAACCCTCACACCGCTAGCATTGACGCTGTCTAATCGCAAAAACATGGATTCTAATAAGTACGAACGTATTGCCAAAGACATGGCAAATTGCGATGTGCCTATCGCTGCAGAATTGATCTGGGGGCTACCTGGCGACAACTTAAACGACTACGAAACCAACCTCGATATTCTTTTAGGTATATTTCCAAATATCAACATTTTCGGATACACCCTTTTGCCAGGCACTGAATTTTATAAAAAGCGCCATGCCTACGAGATACAAACACTGCCGGTCGCAGGTTACGGAAAAGCCAAGGGTGAATACGTTATTGGCTGCCACACATTTGATACCAACGAGGGCATTGAAGGCTATTTTCTCATTACTGCTCACATCATTCTCAACCACGGCTACCTGCTCCCCCTCACCATTCGATTGATGGCGCTTCAGGGCTCAGTGCCGGTTTCGACCTTGTTACGCAAAGTGCTGCATACATTGCTGGAAACACATCAATCGTATTTCGACGGGCTTGATCTTAGCGATAAAATGCACATTTATGAAAACCGCGCTCGTATCTACTTAGCGCTATTTGAAGACGCCGACTTCACCTATAACGTCATTGAAAACACTATTACTGATTGGCTGGATCAGCACGCCGCCACCGACATATTCAAGCATCAGGCATCGTGTACGATTGCATTAGATAAAGCATTGAAACCGATGTCGGCAGATCGCCAACAAAACACCTACGACTTCCCGTTTGATGCCAGAAAACTACTCGACACATTGTCAAAAATGGAATTACCAATCGACACCATATTTACAGACACATCGAATGTCACGGTCGAGTCACCCGGCGGTGTGGGTTCGTTACTGCACGACCCCGACGGCGGTAGCTGGATGAAAGGACACATCGTCGAGCAGGAGAGCCCTGCGGCCCTGAACGCTTCCGAACCAGTGGTGTTTGTCGCAGATAGGGACGACCGACCTCCCACTACCCTTTAGTGACACTAGAGGACGCCCTTCAACTGCGGAAAAAGGAATTACGGATAACCAACTCTCCAGTGCGAGTGTATCAGCACTTCCGTCGGCACCGAAATGGGAGCCGAACTCCGAAAACTAGTTTTTTTCCATATTTACAACGATACGACCCGCAATTTCACCTTTAAGCATTTCGTCGAAGATTTCGTTAATCTCTTCCAGCCTACGCTCCTGGATAATTGCCTTCACCTTGCCTAGGGCAGCAAAATCTAAGCATTCTTGTAAGTCTCGGCGAGTGCCGACAATCGAGCCAATGATGGAAACACCGTTGAGGACGGTATCAAAGATTGGAATCGGCAATTCATCCGGCGGCAAGCCAACCAATACGCAAGCACCGCCCCGACGAACCGAACGGTAGGCACTGTCAAAACCCACTTTTGAGACTGCCGTAACAACCGCAGCCTGCACACCCGTTCCTAGCAACTCTTGAATTTTCTCTTCCGGCGCACATTCCTTAAAATCAATAAAAAACGCAGCCCCGAGATCTTTGGCTAGACGCATTTTTTCGGCACCTGTATCAACACCGATTACGTTGAAGCCCATAGCAACTGCGTATTGCACGGCTAAATGCCCTAACCCACCGACACCAACAATCGATACCCAATCACCAGGCTTGGCACCACTGACCTTGAGCGCCTTATAGGTTGTTACACCGGCGCAAAAAATCGGGGCGGCTTCAACATAGCTCAAACCGTCCGGAACTTTTACCACATAATCTGCGGCCGCAACGCAGTATTCAGCGTAACCGCCATCCACTGAATAACCAGCATTCTGCTGGTCCAAGCACAGTGTTTCTCTGCCCTCCAGACAATAGTCACAGTAACCGCAAGCAGAATAAAGCCAAGGAATCCCAACTCTGTCACCCACCTTCAAATGTGTTACACCATCACCGATCTGGGTGATTTCTCCGACGCCTTCATGACCTGGAATCAAGGGCAGCTTAGGCTTAACTGGCCAATCACCATGACATGCATGAAGATCTGTATGGCAAACACCACAAGCCTTGATATGAACCAGCACCTGCTTCGACCCAACTTCTGGTATTGCTACATCTTCTATCTTGAGCGGCGTTTTAAATGCATGAGTAACTGCTGCTTTCATGATGGAGTACCTGACCGTGAATATAGAATAGACAGTGTAGTCATTGACTAGCACGTTATCTGACTACATCGGTCGATGATTATTCCGTATTACAACCGTATTATTTTCGTCCAATCACGCACCAAATTTCGGCATTGACTCGCTTCGGAGGATCTGAATAATCCCCCCTAACCCATTATCAACGTAACAGACACGGCGCATGTACTTTTACCTACTAACCCATAGCCGAGAAGTGAATAAGCCAACGAACACAGGTCGAGTCGCACACGATACGCTGCCCGACTGGGTGAGTATTATTAAGTGGCAGCGCAACGAACCGTCCGATGTTGTTTTGTCGGCGATCAACACAACCCAAATTGCCGTTCTTTACCCAGCACCAGATGCCATCACAGTGACATCCAAAGACAACTTGACCGGTTACGATAACGTCATTGTTATCGATGGCACCTGGCAAGAAGCGCGAAAAATCCACAACAAAAGTCCATACTTGCATCCCTTGCCTCATATCCAATTGGCCCCAACAACGCCTTCAAGATTCAATCTACGTCGAAATCAAATAGAAAATGGCCTATGCACTGCAGAATGTATATCGGAATTGCTGGCAATCAGTCAGAATAGGCACGAAGCTGAGAAACTCGATCTGGCACTTGATCACTTCATTGCTACTGCACCGCGTAATCGACCTAGCTGACGCTGGGTAAACGTTACGTTCTCGCATTCCGTATTTTGCAGGTTGCGATTAAAATGGATGTTCTTTTTGGTGAGAGGTAAACAATCACAAACGATTACCCTCTAACCAATTAGGCCGATCAGCACCTCGTTTTGCGGCGATAAGCGAAAAAACTGCGCCTAATTCGCATTTTATTTACACAAACCCATTCTTGTTCGGGGGCATGTTGCTGTATAATGCGGCGCAATTTTCAACCCTGACCTAACTAGAGTAATACCATGGCAGATCTATCTCTCTACCGTAACATCGGTATCTTCGCTCACGTTGATGCCGGTAAGACGACCACTACCGAACGTATCCTGAAACTGACCGGTAAAATTCATAAAACTGGTGAAGTACACGACGGTGAGTCAACAACAGACTTCATGGAACAGGAAGCTGAACGCGGTATTACCATCCAGTCAGCGGCAACAACCTGCTTCTGGAAAGATCACCGCATGAACATCATCGATACCCCAGGGCACGTTGACTTCACTGTTGAAGTTTATCGTTCTTTGAAAGTACTTGATGGTGGTGTAGGAGTATTCTGTGGTTCTGGTGGTGTTGAGCCTCAGTCAGAAACTAACTGGCGCTATGCAAACGAATCTGAAGTTGCTCGTATCATTTTCGTTAACAAACTGGATCGTATGGGTGCAGATTTCTACCGCGTTGTTGATCAAGTAGAAAACGTTCTTGCTGCAAACCCGCTTGTTATGACTCTGCCTATCGGTATCGAAGATGATTTCGTCGGTGTTGTTGATATCCTAAGCCGTCAAGCATTTGTATGGGATGACTCTGGTCTACCAGAAAACTTCGAAATTGTTGATATCCCAGCAGACATGGTCGACAAAGTTGAAGAATACCGTGAAATGTTGATCGAGACTGCTGTTGAGCAAGACGACGACGTGATGATGGCCTACATGGACGGCGAAGAGCCATCTATGGAAGACATCAAGCGTTGCATCCGTGAAGGTACACGTAAGCTTGACTTCTTCCCAACATACTGTGGCTCAGCATTCAAAAACAAAGGTGTTCAACTGATTCTTGACGCCGTTATCGATTACTTGCCAAGCCCGACTGAAGTTGATGCTCAGCCACTGACTGACGAAGACGGTGAGCCAACAGGTGAAACTGCATTGGTTTCTACTGACGAACCATTCCGTGCGTTAGCATTTAAAATCATGGATGACCGCTTTGGTGCGTTGACCTTTATCCGTGTTTACTCAGGTGTGCTGAACAAGGGTGACACCATCCTTAACTCGTTCACTGGCAAAACTGAGCGTATTGGCCGTATGGTTGAAATGCATGCTGATGAACGTACTGAATTAAGCAGTGCTCAAGCTGGCGACATTATCGCCATCGTAGGCATGAAGAACGTACAAACTGGTCACACACTTTGTGATCCTAAGAATGCTTGTACACTTGAGCCAATGGTATTCCCAGAGCCAGTTATTTCTATCGCGGTTAAGCCGAAAGATAAAGGTTCTACCGAGAAGATGGGTGTTGCTATCGGTAAGATGGTTGCAGAAGATCCATCTTTCGTTGTTGAAACTGACGAAGATTCAGGCGAAACCATCCTACGTGGTATGGGTGAGCTTCACTTGGATATCAAAGTTGACATCCTGAAGCGTACCTACGCTGTTGAATTGGAAGTGGGTCAGCCACAGGTTGCTTACCGCGAAACTATCACTACCCCAATCGACGATTCTTATACACATAAGAAGCAGTCTGGTGGTTCTGGTCAGTTCGGTAAAATCGACTATCGCATCAAGCCGGGTGAGCAAGGTGCTGGTTTCACCTTTAAATCATCGGTTGTTGGCGGTAACGTACCAAAAGAATTCTTCCCGGCTATCGAGAAGGGCTTCAAAGGTATGATGGACGAAGGTCCGTTGGCTGGTTTCCCTGTACTGGACGTTGATATCGAGCTTTATGACGGTGGCTTCCACGCCGTTGACTCCTCGGCTGTTGCGTTTGAAATCGCTGCTAAAGGCGCTTTCCGTCAATCAATGCCTAAAGCTGGCCCTCAGCTGCTTGAGCCAATCATGAAAGTTGACGTGTTCACTCCAGACGATCACGTTGGTGACGTTATCGGTGATTTGAACCGTCGTCGTGGCATGATCGAAGGTCAAGAAGCTGGCGCTACAGGCGTTCGCATCAAGGCTAATGTACCGCTTTCAGAAATGTTCGGTTACATCGGTCACCTGCGTACCATGACATCTGGCCGTGGTCAGTTCTCAATGGAATTCGCACATTACGCTCCTTGCCCTGCAAATGTTGCAGAGGGCGTAATCGCTGATGCTAAAGAGAAGAAAGAAAACGGTTAATCCTTAGACCTAAGGCTTAAACGTAAAAACCCCGAAGGCGCAAGCCTCCGGGGTTTTTCTTTATCAGAACGTCTGATAATCACGCTTGCGTCGTAACGACAAAATACCAATTACTCAGCTTTTTTGGGCTAACAACCGATCTAATTGGTTTGCAAAGGCTTGTCTATCCGCTTGAGACAGCGCCGGCGGCCCACCAGTCTGCACACCACTGGAACGCATGGTCTCCATAAAATCTCGCATATTCAATCGCGGCTTGATGTTATCCAGCGTATATCGCTCTCCACGAGAAGTGATCACAATAGCACCCTTTTCAAGGGCTTCGGCTGCCAGGGGAATATCACTACTGATAACAATATCGCCAGCTTCAACACTCTGTACAATCTCGTCATCCGCCACATCAAAACCTGAGCTAACCTGACGCATCGACAAGAACTTAGATGGTGGAATACGGATAAAATGATTCGCAACAAATGTCGCGGGTGTTTCTGTGCGATTCGCCGCACGACAGATGATTTCACGAACAGTAACAGGACAAGCGTCCGCATCAACCCAGATTTTCATGTTCATTCCCGATAGCAACACAGAAGGTTTCGAAGGCGCCATAGTATCGCGGATACGATGACAAATCCCGGCAGACACGTGATTTATCCATACGGAATAACTGAAACTCTAATTCTCCGCTGACTGCTAGAGCCAACCTTTGCGCTTGAAAATCCGGTAAAGGAGAAATGCAATCGCCGCCATAATGCTCAGCGTCGCGGGATAAGCAAAATGGTATTTAAGTGACGGCATAAACTCGAAATTCATGCCGTAAATTCCCGTAATTAACATCAATGGCGCAAAAATAGCAGTAACAACCGTCAGAAACTGCATGGTTTCATTCAATCGATGACTCATTAACGATAAATACCCTTGCGATAAATCACCACATTGTTCGTAATACATGTTCGCCAAACTCAGCAGTCGCTCAAACTTGTCATACGCATCACGAATCAGGTGAACAAACTCATGATCAGACCCAGGCAGTAATTCGGGGTGGACTAGCAGATTCATAAAAATCGATTCATGGTACGAGAATATGCGCTTAATCAATCGCAACCGCGCCCGATAGGCGTACAGCGTTTTCAGTGCTTTCTCACTGGAGTCATCGAAAACCCCGTTCATCGCGTCTTCCATATCATCCAACACCAGTTCTACGTTCTGTAATACATCCAGATAAAGCCCCGCAGATTGAATCGTAATGTGGCACATCAATGATGCCGGCGTAGCCATCAAAGAGCTCAGTTTTTTATGCGCCGCGACAGATTTTATCGCAATAGACGGCTCTCGATGCGCAGTGATTAGCATTTGATCCGTCATAAAAAATGCCAGTGGCTGGGTCGATATTTCAAGGTCTGTTTCGATATGAGTAACACTTTGATACAACAGAAAGCTATCGTGTTTAAAGGCTTCAAATTTGGGTGGATGCCGGGGCTTCACCGCATCCTGAATCGCCATCGGGTGACAACGAAAACGTTCAAGTAAAGACACCATTAATGCTGAAGAATCACAACAAATATCAATCCAGATTACTCCATCCGGATGCGCCTCCCACTCTTCGACAAGATCCATTTCGCCTGATCTAAAACCATTAACCGACTTCCAGTAACAATTAATCACGAGTATCTTCCTGATTCGGGTCAGCCCAATGTTCAGCATGGGTGCGACCAAATGCCATCTGCGCATCCAACCTTTCATACCATAGTCGGAGAAAGTCTTCTGTCACCTTCTGCTCAATATCGTGGACCTCTTCCGTTGGGCAAAAAATACTCACCGTAAACACATTATGACCAAGATCCGTGGTACTAACACGGATCATTGGCTCCGGCCCCTGGATCGTGATATCCAGCCTTTTTTCGATCAGAGCATTGTAACGGCGCCCTATCTCATAAAAGTGGGCACAATATTCCTGAACGCGCTCAAGAATATATGCCTTGGCCTCAAAAGGATTCATCACATGACCTTTGCGTGTAATCGAAAAGCTGTGCACCAGAAACCGCCGCATGAAATTGAGATTTTTGACTCCGTTGGTCAAAAACAAATTATTAGGCAATACCAGTGTTTTTCCGGTGTAACCATAATGACCGTGGGAAACATCCACTTCGAATAGCGTGGTCGACAGCAGGTCAGTCGATGTAACTTCACCGGTATAGCTACCAATTTGAACCCAGTCACCAATCACAAATGGAGACGTCACAATCCGATAGACACCTCCCGAGAGGGATTGAATATACTCTCGCATCGACAATACCAAGGCCACGGCGAAAGCGGCTATCGACAATGCGAACTGATGAATCTCAGCCGACCAGAGTGACGCCAGCGAAAACAGAATAAGAATATTCGACACGTTACGTACGACATTGGCGTAGAGCCTTCGATTTTCACGCGTAGAAAATCGAGGATGCCGGAACAACGACAGAATTAGCCAGCGAATAACAACGATGACCACAATCACAATAACGGTGGCGATCAGTTTGTATGAACTAAAAAACAGCATCACCTCTTCTGGCATAGAGCGACCCTCGCTAATTCAACCAAAGTCTAGCAGACGCCCTATAACGCTGCTTTTACTGACAAAGCGATAAAAGACACCCGTCTGCGGGTAACACCATTGGACAGAAAAACGCTATCAATGCTCAGAACACTTGCCAATCGATAAATTTTAGTTGGTCGGCTGGCACCGACGGGATATCCAGAAAATACATTGGCCCCGTTACTTGCTCACATCGGCAAACATGTAAATCGATAGTTTGATAACGCAGTATTTCGGGGTGATGTAGCAGCTCTTTAAATCGTAAAGGGCAGTTCACAGAGATGATATCGTAGGATGAGCCGCCGGCCTGCCACTCAACAGATCCTGTCTCAGCCAATAACCGACCATTACCCGCTTTACTACTAGCACTCAATGGCCGTAACTCAATGTCCTGACAATTCGCCCCGCCATGTAAAGCGTCGAATTTTCGTGCATCACCAAGATGCCTTAACAACTGCAGCGATGAAAAAAGCCGATAGCCATCGGGGGCGAGAAAACGAATTTCTTTGAGTAAATTCGGTAAGATAAAATGGTCGCTATCCACAACGCGCCCCTGCCCAACAATTACCGCATGCTGAGGGCGCGATAAACCAACACGACTATCCTGTGCAGTATTCTCCGTGCCAAAAAGCGTCAAATGATTGTCATGATATACCGTTACAAAGCCCGGTATCTGTGCCCTTGCCATATGCAACCTCGCCGCAAAAGGTCGGAATAAACGATTGCACTAAACATAGACCAACGGACGGATTCGCACCTAAATCAAGCGTTATTGGCAGCCAAACCGGGTAAATCAACAGTGAAGTAACGCTTTTGCAACGGCGTAATAAGCCCATCACGGCGTAATTGGCTAAGACAACGACTAACCGTTTCCTCGGTCGTCGCCAGAATCGACGCAATATCCTGATTGCTCATCAACATCACCTGATTATTGGGGAGCTTCTGCAAATCATGCAGCATCACCAGCAAATTGCTAACTCGCCGTTTAACTGGCCCGGCCAGCAGCGTCGAAAGCCAAGTATCGGCCTGACTCAAGTGTTGTTGCCAGTGTCGTCCTAACTCTTTGCACAGGCCCGGTTGCTGATGTTGAATCGCGTTAATGGTTTTTACCGGTATCGCACAAAAATCCACATCCGTTAGAGCTTCAGCTTGGTGTTCATAGGTATCTTGCAACATGGCTTCAAGCCCAACACAGGAACCTGGGCCTAACAATCGAACAATATGCTGATCACCATTTTCCGAATAGCGCACCAACTTGATAAATCCTTGCCTCAGCGAAAACACAGTTTGTGCAGGCTGCCCTTGGTGATAGACAACAGTGCGCGCATCGCAGCGCATTTGGTGTATCGGCCACAACCAGGTCGAGAGTGATTCGAGATCGAGTTGCGAAAACAGCATCCGTTGGCGAATCGCACAGTGCTCGCATTCCTGTCGGCGAATAACCTTGTCATCCAGACATACGCAGTTAATCAAGTCAGACGTTTGTTCACTTGTTGTCATTAAACCATCTCATTGTATTCCCTTTCTGTAGAAGGGATGCAGACCTCGATTGTTAAACCGATGTTGATTAACGATGAAAGTCTGAGCGGAATACTGCAACCCCTGACGCTACGCCAGAAGACTACCCTTATCCGGTGATAAATAAACAGACGCCACTGACGCGGTCACCCCTGAAACAGCGAATCGCTTACGCATTTCTAATACGATCAATCCATTTTCCCCAATGTCAATTCTCTCTCAGACACCGACGGCGCAACTTGACAAATATCATTTCAAGCGGAAAAATCGCACATAACCTAATCTCAAAAGCCTTCGTAACCGTATGGATACTAAGCAATTTATGATCACTTTGATGATTCCCATCAGAAACGAGAAATCAAGTGTTTGAAATTGACATACAGCAGACTTACCCTGCCAACGCCGAAGGAAAATGTTACTAAGTAACACTCACCTACCCTAACGCCGGTTGCTATTCTCAAGGCTTACCGTCGCCACCTTCGCTCGCGCTTTTGCAGAACGTAGAGATACAAGATAAGTAGAAAATCTAATGAGACAAAATAGCCACAAAGCATCAGTTTAAGCGTGATTTCAACTGTGACAGCAACATGACACTAACAGTTAAAACGCAGTAAAAAGTCGTCAAATGATCGATGCCTGAAGATGGCAATCAAACTACAATGATTCGTAACTATTTGGTGACGTGATCGCATTCGTTAACGCTTGGGCTGCCCCACCAAAACGAAACCGGGAAACTTACCAAGGCTAACGCCAGCTACACAGAAGAATAAAAACTACCATGAAATCGACACAACTCACAGTTTATAGCCTGGCTCTTTCCCTCGGATTACTCAGCATACCCTCGGCTGCGCAGGAATCAGCGACGAGCCCGGCTATTAAGAATGTTCAAGACGACAACAGTAGCGATAAGGCCAGAAACCCAGGCCCGGCAAAGCCTGATTACGAAGAAGTTATCGTTGAAGGCCGAAATCTGAAAGTCGATATCACCAAACAGGATGTTGAAACTGAACAGTTATTCAACAGTGCTGGCGCAGCTTTCGACCCGTTGCAGGCAGTCTACAGTTTACCCGGCGTTACGTTTTCTAGTGGATTTCAAGCAGAGCCCGCCATTCGCGGATCTGCACCGGTCGATAACGCTTACTACATTGATTTTATTCCGGCGCGTTATATTTTCCATTTATTCGGCAACAGTATTTTTAATAAAAACTTAGTTCACCGTTTCGATCTATACCCTGCTGCGTTCCCGAGTCGTTACACTAACGCTACCGGGGGCGTTATTGATGTAACTTTGAGGGAGCCGGCGAATGTTCCTTTCACAACAACGATCACGGCCAGTTTTTTGTTAGCAGGTCTGTTATTCGAGAGTGCTATCACCGAAGATCAGGCCTTCTATGCCAGCTACCGGCGCAGCTTAATCGAATATATTGCCAGCAAGGATCTACTATCTGACGACGACAATGGCATTAAAGCCGATGAGCTCCCATCTTCAGACGATTACCAGGCAAAATATCGTTGGGACATCAACGACGAACATCGCATCAATTTTGTCGCCTCCGGGGCCAGAGATTCAATCGCCGCTACCTTCAACCAAAACTCGAACCTGGTCATACGCGACCCAGATTTTGCCGGCGCAGCAAGAATCAGGCAGGGTTACGATAGCCAAGGCATCGTTTGGGATTGGATAAATTCCGGCCAAACCCAGATGGTTAAAACCCTATTTAGTCATCTCACCGAAATGGATAACGCCAGTTTTGGTACTGGCCAATTTAATCGCGTCACCTCAGATCGTTATCGACTGCAAACCAATTGGGAACAAGCACTTGGAGAGAATCACTGGTTCACTCTCGGTGGATACGCTGAAAACGTTCAAAACGCCATCAGCATCAACGCTAAGATTCCTGTTTGTGACGACTTCGACCCAGATTGCGACACCGTCGACGCGCCGCTGACAACCATAAAAACCAATCTCGATTTCTATAGCGTTAATCTCTACGCCGAAGATGGCTGGAGCGTGATCGAACCAGTTATCCTGCGTTTCGGCGTTAACGTCAATCACGACACCTATACAGGACGCACGCAATTTGAACCTCGCGGTGGCCTCACTTGGTTTATCGATGATGCCTGGACGTACTCATTTTCTGCCGGTCAGTATTCTCAACTTCCCTTGCTCGAAGAATTGGTTTCCGAAATCGGCAATCCGGATCTGGACTATATAAAATCGAATCATTTCGTCACTGGCATTGAAAACCAGTTAGACGATGGCTGGTCATGGAAAACCGAAATCTACTACAAAACCATCAGCGACCTCGTCATCGCCGTTGTTGACCCGGACGACCCGCTGTTTGATAAACGCTATATCAATCAGGGCAGCGGTGATGCGTGGGGAGCTGAGGTTTTTGTCAATAAACAACTGACAGACAACTGGTACGGCTGGATCGCTTTGAGCTATTCTCGCACCTCTCGACGTAACGATCGAACCGGGCAGTCCATCACTTTTGATTACGATAAACCACTGATACTGAATATCGTCGGCAACTACATACCGGCTGAAAACTGGATGATCGGCTTTAAATGGTCGGCACAAAGTGGCGCACTCTACACCCCTATTGTTGACCTACGTGACAGTACCTCAGATCCAGATGTCAAAGTCCCAATTTACGGCCAATTCAACAGCTACCGCCAGCCACTGTATCATCGGCTGGATATCCGCGCGGAATACAAAAAACCAACATCGAGCGGCTATTGGAGTCTCTATCTGGATCTTTTGAACGCCTACAACCAGAAAAACGTCGACGGATACAGCTACGCACCAAACGGGCAAGATACCGATAGCAAAAATCCGCCTGGCTTTGCCTCAAACGTACCCGTCAGAACCCGCTATTCCATCGGTCTCTTGCCATCAATCGGCTTTGAGATCCAATTCTGACGACCTACTAAGAAAAACTCATCGATCTTTTCCCGTGGTTGATTCACATCAGCCATGGGCACTTCCCCTACCCCCACCGCAGAGCACTTTCAGCGTGTTTAGCCACTCGCTGCCGGTCGTATAACCGAACCATTCGAGCAAATATCTGCAGAAACCCCTTTACCTTGGAGTATACTTCAAGGTTTAAACTGGATGTTGATCAAGTTTTAACTGCAACAGACCTAGCATGCTGGGATGACAACGCATCACCTTGCAAGCTAGAACAGAGCCTCAAAAACAGACGAACTGCCATGCAATCTCATTATTTTCGAATCGGCGATATTGCCAGCCAAACCGGGCTAAGCCAGGACACGCTTCGTTACTATGAAAAACAAGGTTTGATTCAAGCCCAAAGCCGGTCGGCATCTAATTATCGTTTGTATGACGAGCAAACACTCCGGCAAATTCACTTTATTCAGCGTGCAAAATCTGCCGGATTTTCGTTAGCCGATATACGACAATTGCTTCAAGTGAATACGGAAAAAGACCAGCGTTCATGCCAAGAGGTGAAAAACTTCACTCGTCATAAGCTCGATGAAATCGAAAACCGGATCGCTGAACTTGAATCAATGCGGGCAACCTTATCAACACTATGGCGCTCTTGCGATGGCGGTCTTCATGCTGCCACCGCGTGTAATATCCTTAAATCACTGTCTGCCGATCAACCGATAGAAAAGGGCTAATTTATGACTGCCTACATTTACAACTTTCTTGACCTGTTTGTCGAGTCTGCCCCTTGGTTACTTCTCGGGTTCTTTATCGCCGGGTTGATTCATGCGTTTATTTCCACCGAAAAGATGAACAAGCACATGGGTGGCAAAGGCATAGGAACAACCGTCAAAGCTGCGTTTATTGGCGCACCACTGCCACTATGCTCCTGTGGTGTTGTCCCAGCAGCGCTGGGCATACGTCGTTCTGGGGCTTCAAAGAATGCTACCGTTTCCTTTCTAGTGGCCACACCGGAAACCGGTGTTGACTCTATTTCCGTCACCTACGCCCTGCTCGGCCCGTTGATGGCAATCGTCAGACCGATTGCAGCAATCATCAGCGCAATCACAGCCGGTATTTTGGTGGGCACTGAAAAAGATGATGCGGCGGCACCGGTCGCTGCTTCGAGTTGTAAAAAGTGCTGCGGCAGCAAGAAGCCAGCCGAGACGCAATCCCTAACAACCTCACAGAAGTTTTTGAGTGGTCTACGATTCTCTTACATTAAAATGCTAGATGATATCTCGCTCTGGCTGCTCGTTGGGTTGTTGTTTGCCGCTGCTGTGCAGGCGTTTATCCCACAGACCTTTTTCACCCAATGGGGCGATAGCTGGCAGGCATTTGCAGTGATGGCACTAATTGGCGTACCTATGTATATCTGTGCAACAGCATCAACACCCATTGCCGCAGGATTTTTGTTTGCCGGTGTCTCACCCGGCGCAGTGCTGGTATTCATGCTTGCTGGCCCGGCCACGAACCTCGGTACAATCGCTATTATTCGCAAAGAACTTGGCACTCGTGCACTGACTGCGTACTTAACAGGTGTTGTAGCAACGAGTTTTGTATGTGGTTACCTACTGAACCTATGGGTATCAACCAGCGATTTTGCGAACCAAGCGATGCTGCGCCATGAACACGGCTCAGCGTGGTTTTATAGTTTAAGCATCGTCAGTGCTGTCGTTTTAGCACTACTGCTAATCGCCAGCTTTTATCGCAACTTAAGCAAAAAGTGGGCGAATCAATCAGCCCTCGCGCAAAAGACGCAATCAGCGGAATAACACAATAAACCATCGATGGGGCTTAGATTGAAATCCCCATCGATAGCAAGCCTCTTTCAACACATCTTGTGCAGAACCGACTCACCACGAAATCGATGCCAGAACACCGCAAAAATATGCACCACCACGATCAAGCCTAAGGTGCGGCAGCCCCATACATGCACCACATCAAACACGCCCTGAATCGCGCGACTCTGAATCGGTACGGGAAGGCTTAGAATATCAAAAATATTGATCGGCTTATGCATCATCAGAACACCACTGATCAATACCACGGTGATCAAAAAATACATCAATAAATGAACACCTTTCACGGCAGATGAGTGACGATATACGGGGTTATTCCGATAAACGTATCGAAGCAGCAGCCGTAGGCCGAACACCGGAATAAAAACCGCGGTGACAGACACATTGATATAGGCAATCTGATCTTTCAGCGTCTGGGAAACGCTAAAAATACTGATGTAGGTGCCTGTAATCATCGCCCACAAGATGACGATTGCTGATAACCAATGCAGAGCTTTGGCCAGACAAGGATATTGAATGGGGGTTTCAGAACCAGACACCCCGGATGAAGACATCAAGACGGGTTCAGACGCGTTCATTTTTTGCCTACCGGATAAAACACCAAAAAATTCGGATTCGCCTCTTGTAGATTTGAACACAAAAAACGGACTGGATTCGAGCGATTGACAAAGTATAGCGGCATAACGATATCTGAAAAATTCATCTGAACCAACAAGCCTACCATCTCTATGTGACAAAAATTTGTAAATAATAATTGTTATCATTTTCCGATCAACAGGATACCGGCGCTATACCCAGCTGATTCAGGTATCATTACGCCCATATTATTTGCCCGTTATCGATAGGTTTTTTTATGCTCAAACGTTCGGCTGAAGTTTTCTGGCAGTTCTTTTTGCTTGGCCTTTACAGCTTTGGGGGGCCGGCAGCCCATATCGGCTACTTTCAACGCAACTTTGTTGATAAGTTAGACTGGCTATCAGAAAAAGACTACACACAACTGGTCGCTCTCAGCCAATTTTTGCCGGGGCCTGGTTCTAGTCAGGTTGGTTTCGCCATTGGTTTACGTCGCGCCGGTTTACTCGGCGGTGCCTGCGCCTTCATCGGTTTTACCCTGCCATCTTTTTTGTTGCTCTACGCCGTTGCAGTTTCGAGCACAACCTATGCTGGCAACCCTATCGTCATGGCCATTATTCACGGATTAAAGCTGTTCGCCGTGGTGGTGGTTGCGGATGCGGTACTGACCATGTTCAAAGCGTTTTGTCAGGAATCACGCACCATAGCCATCGCTGTCGCAGGTGCCATCGTCGTATTGTGCATGCCTTACCTGCATACCCAGATTGCGTTAATCGGTATCGCGGCAATTGTTGGTGCGTTATGGCTCAAACCTACAGACACGAGCACTCCCCCTTCTTCTCATAAACAAGATAGCCAGCCTATTCATTGGTGGGCACTGGTTCTATTTGTTGGCATTTTTGCGGCCAGCCCACTACTTGATGACCGCCACACGTTGATAGGAATTTTTAACGACTTTTATCATGCAGGTAGTTTGGTGTTTGGCGGCGGTCACGTTGTATTGCCTCTGCTACAGCAAACCGCAGCTGAAAACCTTACTAACGATCAGTTTCTGATGGCCTATTCAAGCGCACAAGCGGTGCCTGGTCCGATGTTTACAATGGCGTCTTTTCTGGGTGCCGATCTGCATCCTGATGGCGCCTTTGCTGGCAGTCTTGCCGCAACAATCGGGGTTTTCCTTCCCGGCTTGCTGCTAGTCATCGCGCTTCAGGGAGCATGGCAAACACTCACCGATCTACCACACCTGCGTGGCGCAGTATCCGCCATTAACGCTGCAGTTGTGGGTCTCTTAATCGCTGCGCTTTATCAGCCAGTATTTACCAGCGCTGTCGCTAACGGCATTGATATGGCACTTGTCATTGCCGGGATCTTTGCCCTGCGCGTGTTGCGTTGGAAGGTTTTGTTACTGGTTGCAGCGTTTATGCTCATTGGCCCGCTATTACCGGCCTAAAAAACAACAACATTATCGCAACCTAAATTATCGTTTAACAGGAGTTGTACCCATGCCTGACAACAGCCATCGACAGCTAGTTTGCCCATCATGTCTGGCGCTGAATCGTGTTCCAACTGAACGACTGCCCGATTCACCGGTGTGCGGTAAATGTAAAAGTGAATTGCTTCCGGGCAAGCCTTTAAATGTATCCGATGCGAATTTCAGCCGCTTTATCGAGAAAAGCGACCTGCCTGTTATCGTCGACTTTTGGGCATCATGGTGCGGCCCCTGCCAACAATTCGCTCCGGCTTACGCCAATATTGCTGCCAATTTGAAAACCCATGCTCTATTTCTGAAGCTAGATACTGAGGCGAATCAGCAAACGTCTGCGAAATATGGCATTCGCTCGATTCCCACCCTCATCGCGTTTCGTCAAGGCAAAGAAGCACAACGATTGGCCGGCGCCCTGCCGGAGCAACAATTCAGACAATGGGTTATGCAAGTGAGTGCATAGACTTTACTTTAAGACCGGCTAACTCACTATTTACGATGTGGAATACAAAACGGCTGAGAATCGAGAGACGCAGCCCTTCGTACAAAAACTGAAAGGGCTGCAGAGTGATGGAGAGTTGAGAATCTACGAAAAGTAGTCTTTGATCCACTGATAGATGACATCACTCGTCACCTCTTGCTCGGCGAGGTGTTCAAAGTCGTCACCCGGGTCTTGATCCATAAAGGTGTTTTGGTAACTAATAACACCGAGCTGCTCGTCATGCAGCACCACAATAATTCGCTTGCGGCTTTGCAGGCAATCAATCGTCATTAAGTCAGCTGGAATACCCGTGCGACGCATTCCCTGAGTGACACCGATAACCGGGTTGATGTCGGCGAAGTCTTGTTGAATCTTGGCGTGAGCTTCGCTCGCAATATCTGATAACGATAAAAGACGGGGGTTGGAAATCATGAGTTTTTCGTGCGCAGTTAAAAACCGTGAATGTAACACAAAATCATCAACAATCGACAACTCAGCGGTATTCTAACCACACGGTTGTGTATTCGTTGCAAACTGGCTAATTGCAAACATGCTCTACAAAAATAGTTAACACCGGCGTTCAGCTGCAACTCAGGTTACTTACCACCGCCAGCGTTCATATTCACATCAGACTCTAGCAGTCTCACTCCGCTCAATTATTCCCATTAATTTATAGGTCAGTAGCGATGCGGCAAAATCGTAAGCGTGAAACCCCTCAATTGGCGCAAATTCCATAATATCAAAACCGATGATTTCCCGTTGAGAGGCCACCGATTCAAACAGGTTGAGCGTCTGATACCAATCGAGCCCGCCGGGCACTGGGGTACCTGTCGATGGAAACACCGACGGATCCATGCCATCGATGTCCAATGTGAAAAACACTTTTTCAGGGAAGTCTTCAGGAATTTCGATTTGCTGAACACGTTGTGGAACCAGATCATCAGCATCCAGATACCGAACGCCATAGCGATCACGGGCCTCTATTTCTTCTTCACAAAAGGCCCGTATGCCCAATTGCAGTAAGGGTATATCAAGATTCACAATACGACGCATCACCGATGCATGGCTCAACGGGTCACCTTCAAATGCATCACGTAAATCTGCGTGAGCATCAATCTGCACTAGGCCAAAGTCTGTTATCCCAGCATTGAGCAAGCCTTTGACGACACCCAAGGTCACCGTATGCTCACCGCCCAATACAACCGGCATCGCACCGGCTTCAACAATTTTTTGGGTAGCCTCGGCAATAGCCTCAATGACTTCTCCCGGCGATTGTTGGCAATCTACCGGCTCGCACGTATGAATACCCTGTGCGCAGGGTTTGCTCTTACCATCCCATTGTTCAAGCTGCCAACTGGCTTTGAGAATCGATGAAGGTCCATAACGTGTCCCGCCGCCATAGGAAACCGTATTTTCATAAGGCACGGGAAGCACATGAAATGCCGCTTTTTCAGCAGCAGCTTGCTCGATTTCCGAGCCTAAAAAAATGGGAAACTCATCCGTTGGAATCGCGTCACTCATCGAAATCTCTACTATTGCAGGGTGATGTAAATATCAGAAAAAAAGGGTTGTAGCTATGTCACGAAAGTCTTGATAAAAAGTCGTCATAGTTAAAACGTTTGATAACATTTAACGCGTCAGTAACGCTATTCCAAACAACAATGTCGGGTAGCCGTGCCCCGTTGAACGTAGACGTTTTTACCATAGTATAGTGAGCCATGTCTTCAAAAATCAGCTTCTGACCAACCACCAGTGGTGTATCAAAGCTGTAGTCGCCCATGACATCGCCCGCCAAACAAGTTAACCCGCCAAGCCGGTAGGTATGCGCTTTTTCACCGGCCTGCCCTGCTCCGAGAATATCTGCACGATACGGCATTTCTAGAATATCTGGCATATGGCAGGTTGCCGATGCATTGAGTATCGCCTGAGGTAATGTGTTAAAACCGATATCGAGCACCTCAGCAACTAATACACCCGTACCCACAGCGACTGCTTCTCCTGGCTCTAGATACACCTGAACACCGTACTTTTCAGAGAATGCGATGACCCGACTTATTAATGCCTCGATATCATACCCAGGCACAGTAATGTGATGCCCGCCCCCAAAGTTTACCCATTCAAGACTATGTAAAAGGTCTCCAAATCGTGCCTCTACTGCATCTAGCGTACGATCTAACGGTTCATACATTTGTTCACACAACGTATGAAAATGTAAACCACTGATTCCGTCTAACTGGGCTTCGTCCAACTGTGATCGAACAACACCTAATCGTGAACCACTGGCACAAGGATTGTAGATATCGACATCACCTTCTGAGTGTTCAGGGTTAATCCTCAACCCGAACTTCAGCTCTGGGCGTGTTTCACTCGCGGCACGAATCAAAGGCTGAAAACGCTGCCATTGAGAACAACTGTTAAACACCACATGATTCGCGAAAGTTAACATCTCTTGCAGGTCAGCTTCTGTGTAGCCTGCGGCATACACGTGTACTTCGCCGCCGTATTTTTCATATCCCAGGCGAGCCTCATGCAACCCGCTAGCACAGGTTCCTGCCAGGTATTTGGCTGTCAACGGCGCAAAGTGCCACATCGAAAAGGCCTTTAATGCGCCCAAGATCTTCGCACCACTGCGCTCGGCTACATCGTGTAATATCGCTAAATTGCGCTGTAAGGCAGCTTCATCAACAACAAAACACGGCGTCGATACACGAGAAAGATCGAGTTTGCTAAAGTCGCTAAATTGCATATGGGGTTGCTTCAGTTAGTGATCTAGATCGAAATCGGTTAATTCAACGACCTTCCACGGCAATCCATACTGATTCATATCCGCCATAAATGGATCGGGGTCGAATTGTTCGATATTCCAAACACCCGGAGCCAACCATTGCTTCTGTAACATTTGTTTGGCGCCAATCATAGCCGGTACGCCCGTCGTGTATGAAATCGCTTGAGATTGCACTTCGGCATAACACGCCTGATGGTCACAAATGTTGTAGCAATACATGACTCGCTCACGACCGTCTTTAACGCCTTTGGCGACAACGCCAATGCAAGTCCGCCCCCGAGTGCGCGGCCCAAGCGTCGACGGATCAGGCAGCAAAGCTTTCAAAAACTGTATCGGTACAATTTTTTGGCCATCGTAGTCGATCGGTTCAATGCCGGTCATACCCACATTACCAAGCACCTCAAGGTGGGTTAAATAGCTCTCTGAAAAGCTCATCCAGAACTGCGCCCGCTTGATGGTCGGGTAGTTAATCACCAACGATTCCAGCTCTTCGTGGTACATCCTGTAAATATTGAAGGTACCGACATCTTCCGGACACGTGAAACTGGCTTTTTTCGACATGGCCGGTGTTTCAATAAAACCGCCGTTTTCCCAATGTCGGCACTCTGCGGTCACTTCTCGGATATTGATTTCCGGGTTGAAGTTGGTCGCAAATGGGTAGCCGTGATCACCGCCGTTAACATCGATAATATCGAGTTCGTGGATCTCATCAAAATAGTGTTTAGCCAGATACGCCGTAAAGACGTTGGTTGCCCCAGGGTCAAAACCGCTGCCGAGTAATGCTGTTAAGCCAGCTTGTTTAAATTTCTCCTGATAGGCCCACTGCCATTTATATTCAAATTTGGCGGTATCCAAAGGCTCGTAATTTGCGGTATCCATATAGTGAACACCGGCCTCGAGGCAAGCATCCATAATGGTTAAGTCTTGATACGGTAAGGCAACATTGATAACAAGTTCAGGGGATTCTTTTTTCAGCAAAGTAACCAGCTCAGGAACGTTATCGGCATCCACTTGAGCCGTGCGGATATTGCGATCAATTTGAGCCGCAATCGCCTTACATTTTGACTCGGTACGGCTCGCCAATATGATGTCGGTAAACACCTCCGGTAATTGAGCACACTTATGAGTGACGACACCGCCAACACCACCAGCACCGATTATCATGACTTTAGACATGAGCCATTCCTCCTAAAAATCTGATCGCAAAAATGTAGGTGTTCTCACACCCATCAAACGCCCATGCGTTACGCACGGTGTTAATCCTGTTCGAAGTAGGTATAGCCCTGCAGACTCTCTCGAAACGCCTTGAGCATTTGTTGACGTAACTTAACCGTTATACTGCCATCACGTACAGCTTTCTCGGCTTTCTTACGAAATTGCTCAAGCACCTGTTTAGGGTCATATTCCACATAGCTCATCACATCGGCGATGCTGTCGCCTTGGAACTCTCGAATAAAGTCGAACGTCCCGTCTTCGTTGATGTAAACAGACACGACATTGGTATCCCCGAACAGATTATGGAGATCCCCCAACGTTTCCTGATAGGCACCAACCAGAAATACGCCTAGGTAGTACTCTTCTTCGTTACGCAGCTCATGCAGTCGCAGGGTTTTTCGATGACCTTCTGGCGTCGTGAAATTGTCAATTTTTCCATCACAGTCACAGGTGATGTCCGCCAAAATCGCTTGCCTTGAAGGTTCTTCATCTAAGCGGTGGATCGGCATCACTGGGAATATCTGGTCAATAGCCCAAATATCCGGCAGAGATTGAAACAAACTGAAGTTGCCATAATAGATATCGGCCATCTGCTCTGGTAACCGTTCTAATTCAGGAGGTACACGCTCAACATTGGCAATCAACGCCGCAATTTTTTCCAGCACGGCGAGGTGTAAACTATCCGCCAGTGCACGCTCACGAATCGTGGTTTGACCACGGCGGAACAGCTCGCGCATCTCATCACGGTAGTAAACCGAATCGTTATAACACTCCTGCAAATTGACAGTCGATACAGCAGCAAGCACTTGATCGAGACTATTCAGCAACTCATGACACTCACCGTTTGCCGGCAAATCAATGGATGCCGGTGCACTGCGCCGAACATCCAGAATGTTGAACATCAATAACGAGGAGTAAGCGACGGTTGAACGCCCGGATTCTGACACAATCACCGGATGCGCAATCTCGAGCGGATCGAGCGTTTCCTGAATGGTCTCAACGATATTGACACAATATTCATCTAACCCGTAATTCATACTGTGTGTCGAATTGGAATTTGCGCCTTCATAATCCACGGCCAACCCGCCGCCAAGATCCAGAAAGCCCAGTGGTGCACCTTCAGCAATCAAACCCGCATAAAATTGGCATGCCTCAAGCACGCCGGAGCGTATGTTACGGATATTGGGAATTTGAGAGCCTAGATGGCAATGCAATAGCTGCAAGCAATCGAGCATGTCCTCATCACGTAATCGATCAACAACCGCGAGTAACGCGGCTGTCGACAACCCGAATATTGAGCGATCACCTGAATCTTCATTCCAATGGCCATCTACCACCACTGACGATTTCATCCGCACGCCAATAAGCGGGCGAATACCTAACCGTTTCGAACACTCGATAATAATAGGAAGCTCTGTTGGGGTCTCTAATACAAAAAAGCAGCGAATGCCCAAGGTCTGTGCATACAGGCCCAGCTCGATGAACTCAGCATCCTTATAGCCATTACAGATGATCAAGCTTTCTTGATCACGCAACTGGCTCAGCGCGATAATTAATTCAGCTTTACTACCAGCTTCAAAACCATGGTGAAAACGCTGGCCATAATCAGCAATTTCATCAATAACATGGCATTGCTGATTAACCTTGATCGGAAACACACCCCGATAGACATTGGCATAACCGGTTTGAGCAATGGCATTAGCAAACGCTTCGTTTAATAGCCGTATTCGATCATCTAGCAGGTTTTCGATTCGTAAGATTGAAGGCATCGCCAAGCCACGCTCGGCCATACCCTCAACAATTTCGATCAGGGGCACGCTGACGAATTTACTACCAAAACAGGCGTTAACACAAACCTGCCCAGCATCGTCTACCTGAAAATAACCGGCTCCCCAGTGCTCAACACCATAAAGATCAGCACCGTCGGATGCATTCCAATCTTTAAGCTGGGCAGACAACGCATCAGTATGTGTAAAATTAACCGGCGTCATATTTATACTCGATTGATGAACTCAAAAGCACAACTCAGTAGATGAACGCAAAATATGCGTTTAGCAATTACCGCGACAGGAAGACTATCCAACAAAAAAAGACGCGCATTTTCGCCATTTCAGCGAAAACCGCAATGGTTTTTTACGGTAAATTTCAGGTTGCTTGGCAGCAACCTGTAAATAGACGTTCTAGCGGCCGGTTAGCGCCCTTGACTCCAAGCATCATAACCCGTCAAATTATGATGAAACGTAAGACTAAATCTACGCGCTCGCCCAGAAAGCAGACAAAAGATAGTAGAACGCCAACAATTAGAGATCGTCATCGTCTGATGTATCGATGTCATCCTCATCAATAGTGACCTTCGCTTTACCAAAGGGATTCACCGCACATGTGTCAAACCGCAGTGTGTAGTAGCGTGCCCAAGCCTTTTCTAACAGCGTTGACGGCGGTTTTTTACCGGCGCAAACGTCAACAAACTGCGCTTGCTCTGGTGTCAGTGGCGTTTCCTTACCATCCTCTAGAGCCAATAATTGATTGCCATAGCGCTCGATGAGTGTCGCTTGTTGCAATGTAAAATGCCCACTTCTAGAGAACCCCATAGGGCAGGTTTTATTGTCGTAAAACGGTGTACCTTGATCAAAACCGGCTATTTTCATAAACACCCCTCTGCAAAATACCATGCTAGATGGTCGACCGACCATGCCATTGAAACATCCACGCTTTATTCGTATTTTCTTTAATATTCATATAGTTAACAAAAACCATCAGAATCAAAGTGGCTCTTCATGCGAAATCTACTGGCAACCCGATTAAGACGCCAACGATAAATTTTCATTGTATTAACAAAAACTTTTTCTTATAAAGTCACTCTCAATTCAGCATCCAATTTCCAGCCATTTGAGCGATCAACACTGTTTCGGGAGTTGCTATGGATCTCGACCTGTTTAGCACCTTTATCGAGGTGAGCAAAACGCGCCATTTCGGCAAAGCCGCAGACAACTTGTATCTCACCCAATCTGCGGTAAGTGCCCGAATTCGTTTACTCGAATCCAATGTGAATACACGCTTATTCGAACGCAATACCAAACAGGTAAACCTGACCGAGCACGGCGTAAAACTGTTACAGCATGCCGAAGTTATTTTGCGAGCCTGGGATAATGCAAAACTCGACCTGATGAACGATAACGAAACCAGAGAAAGACTATCTATCGCTTCAACACCCGGACTTTGGCACTACGTTTTTAACCAAAAAATCATAGACCTGTTAGCGCCGGACGAAATCGATACTTGCGTAACAGATCAGCGAACACCGGGTTGTTTAATCAATACACTATCGTTAGCTGAGGAAAATATCCGCCGCTTGATGATCGATGAGGCTTTGGATCTGTCACTTGTGTACGACAATATCAATAACACCGACGTCGGATATCAGAAAATCGGCGCAATGAATTTGCGCTTGATGGTTCACCAGCGTCATGAGTCATGTTTCCAGCTAAAAAGTACGCCCTATATTCACGTCAATTGGGGACACTCATTTAATCTGTTTCATCACAAACAATTCGGCGACACACTCAATCTCGCGCTTCAAACTGACAATGCCCAAACGGCGCAACACTCTCTCTTGAGCACAGGCGGATGCGCCTACTTGCCAGATATCCTGCTTGACGATAGCAATGAGTTTGTTGGTATCGATAAGAAAATTGCGCCTGCCTATAAACGCAAGGTTTACGCGTGCTACAGACTGCAATCAACACGCAAGGCGGCTATTGAGACGTTAGTTCGAAAACTCAGCTTTTAACCGTGTAGCGAATACGGCTTGGATGGATGGATGGAATAAACAAGAACGTTAGGATTTGATCGCATGGAGATAAAATGCGGATAGTGCAGATCTAACGTAAGCATAAATACCCGCGCATTCAGATGCCCGTGGGCCAGCAATATTCAAACGCTTAACGGCATGCACTTCAACAAAATCAGCCAACGCGGCAACAGCATCAGATATGCTCAGTTGGTGGATCTCCAGCAACAAATAGGGCTTCTTTGTTTCATCGCAGATGAAGCGCGTTAACGCAGAACCACCACGTATATCCGTGGCGTAAAAAATCACTGTGGCATCTGCCAAGACGACATTAGCACGCGTTCTATCGTCATAATCACCGTCAATTGCCTGCAGCGGATACTGGTCATCAATTGGACCATCTTCAGCCATACGTTGGCGAGGGCAAAACCCTTGCAACCTAACGCCGTATTCCAGCGCAACATCCATGCAAGCTCTATCAGCCCCTGTTTGGCCGCCGGTGACCCAAGTCATTGGAACTATGATTTCGTCGCGGGTTAATCCATGATCATCCATACTATTGATCTCCGCGTTTGATTGGCTTTCGCTTAAGCCTAACTCACAGCGGGCAGACGCTTGAGAAAATCGACAACGGCATCGGTGAATACCGTATTACGATCACCTGCCACCATATGCCCTGCATCACGAATATCAACATACTCGCAATTTGGCACTAGCTGTAGAAACTCCTCCGCGACTTCAAGAGTCACAACGTCGCTCTCACGCCCCCTCACCAACATCATCGGCACATCAATGTTCTGCGCGGCTTTTATCAGGCGCTCCGGCGATGTTTCCCAATCGTCGCGTATATTGAGAAATGCCGGATCCCAGTGCCAGCGATAACGCCCATCGTCACACAAACGCAGGTTTTTGCGTAAGCCTTCGGGGTTTACCCGTTTGCTGCGCCCGGTGTATACCGAGATTACATCCGCAACCTCATCCAGCGTTTCAAACCCTTCTGCGACACTGGATTCCATAAACGCCAAGACATCCATTGCGCCTTTGCGATCCATTTGCGGAGTAATATCAACGAGGACGATGGCACGGTAATGCTCAAGCGCGCTCTCACCCTGAGCGAGTAATGACGACAGCCCACCTAATGAGGCACCGACCAATACCGGCTTGCTCGGTAGACGACCCGCAATTGAAAGCTGATCTTGGGCAAAATGCGGAACGGTATAAACGCCGTCTGACGACCAGCTACTTTCACAATGGCCACGGTGGTCATAAGCTAGGGAGTTCCATCCTTCGCGAGCCAGAGCACCGGCGGTATCTTGCCACGCATGGCGCGTTTGCCCGCCACCATGACTTAAAACCACCCAAGGTGCCTGATCCGGCGATATGATCGAGCGAGTCTCGTCACATGCAAGACGCATATGCTCATCAACTTGATGACGAAAAAACAAAGGCTGATTCATGATACGTATATCTGCGAGAACGAAATTTTACTGCCCATAATATAGCGCTTTATCGTAACGGGCATTATCTAGAAAGGGTCGAAACCTTGCTGGTACGGGCTCTTTACAAACAACCGCGCGTTTGCGGGAATAGCCACCGCTACCAGTGGCTTTATCAACTGGGCTATTCCAAATAATGCGTCTTACGCAATGACTACTGCCCCATTTTCTGGCTTGTTGTCGCAGTGCGTTTTGGGCAGCGCTGTCTAGTGCGGCCTGCTGCTCAAACTCGTCGTCATCCGATTTGGGGATCGCGACCGGGCGAGACGTATTCACCGGTTTAACATCAACTTGCTCAACGGTTTGTTGCGATGGAGGCTTGCGATCAGAATACTGTCGCTTGCCGTTTTCATCTATCCACGAATAAATCTCACCCAACGCCATTGGTACGCAAACAATCATCATCCCCGTGAACTGGATAACTTTTTTCAATACGTGTGTCATGAGCACAGTACCTATCGATCCTTCGATAACGTGTTTAAAAAACATATAAAAGTGAATCAACCGTGCGAGCAGGATTTATCGCGTTACTGCGAAATAGATAAGGCATTGAGCCCAAACTCCGCATCTAGCCACTCGCCAATCACATTATAATCCGCCAAATGATGCGCATATTGCATATGTAAACAGCGAACTTGCTGCCAATTAGCGATCCCGCCAATACCATACCCGGCGAATACATCATCTAGGCCTTTTGACCGAAGAAATTCCCGATCTTCTGGGAGCATCGCATCGGTTCGTGCCTGAACATATGACCGCTGACATTCGAGATACGCCTCACGAAACGGCTGATCATCACGCAACCGCTCTTCCAGTGATTTTACCCAGCCTTGAGTTTCAATGGTTCCGATGGCTTTAGAGAGCGTTTTACTGCTAAGCCAGTAAAGCGTCGGAAATGGTTTGTTATCAACCACGCTGCGCATTTGCAGAGCCAATGGCACACCGTTAGGCGATTGCGCCGCTATTCGTACAATGCCAACGGGAGCACGGCCAATTTGCTGCTCGATGGTCGTGAGTTGCTGCTCTGTCAGTTGTTCCATAAAGGTTAAAGATCTTCGTACAAATTCACTGTTGGTTGATACGTATGCTACCAGACACAGAAAAATTATTTCAGGCAAAAAAAAAGCTTCATGTCGAAACATGAAGCTTTTTTCAATTTGGTGGAGCCTAGCGGGATCGAACCGCTGACCTCAACACTGCCAGTGTTGCGCTCTCCCAGCTGAGCTAAGGCCCCGAATTGAGTTGCGCATTATAGAGACGTACGCGTCGGAGTCAACTGCTAATTCGAAAAAATTAGCTATTTATTTCAAGCACTTGGTAGGCTTTCTCCAGCTTCTTCATCTTCTTCTTGGATACGCCGCCCAAAACATCAATCGCATGACGCAAACGTGCACGAGACATATCCGGGCCAAGCATCGTCATAGAATCCATAACCGAAATAGATGAGGTAGTACCCGCAATGCTAACAAAGATCGGCGCAAGAAAATCTTTCAGTTTGATCTCCATCTGCGTACTCAGTGTTTTCATCTCAGCGAAGATGACATCTTTCTCCCAGTGACGCAAAGCCTCCAAACGCCACAGCGCAAATTGCAGTAAATCAACCTGCTGCTCAACCGGCAACTTGGAGTTACTGGTAAAGTCACCCTCTTCCAGATCCAACATACCACCGAACAAAAAGGCTGCCGATGGCGCCAGATCACTCATAACCTCAAGACGTGGCTGAAATTGAGCCAACGCAGGCATCAAACGCTCTTTATTGAATGCCCATTCCTGCAAGCGATCAGCCAGCTGCTCAAGCGTCAAATCTTCACGCAACCAACGGCCGTTCAACCACTTCAGTTTTGTCACATCAAAGATGGGACCACCCAAAGAAACTCGTTGAATATTAAAGTGTGTGTGCATTTCTTCCAGTGAGAATTTTTCACTTTCATCTGGCATTGACCACCCCATGCGGCCGAGATAGTTCAGCACAGCTTCTGGCATAAAACCCATACGCTGGTAATACAAAATGCTGGTTGGGTTTTTACGTTTGCTCAATTTGCTCTTGTCAGGGTTACGCAGTAGCGGCAAGTGACAAAGCTCAGGCATATCCCAACCAAAATACTGATACAGCAACTTGTGTTTGGGCGCCGAATTAATCCACTCTTCGCCACGCAGAACGTGGGTAATGTTCATCAAGTGATCATCAACAACATTTGCCAAGTGGTAGGTTGGCATACCATCAGATTTCAATAGGATTTGTGCATCGACCATACTCCAGTCGAGCGCGATTTCTCCGCGCAGCATATCCTTAACGATACATTGACCGTCATCCTCTGGCACAACCATACGAATAACATAAGGGGCACCTTCAGCTTCACGACGAGCAACTTCGTCATCTGGCAACTTCAAGTCTGATGGCTTCAACGCCGCGTGCAAGCCTTGTTCACGACGACTCTCTCGCAACACATTGAGCTCTTCCGGCGTTCGGTAACAGCGAAATGCATAACCCTTTTCGATCAATTCACTGCAATGTTCGGTGTATACATCTCCGCGCTCGCTTTGACGATATGGGCCAAAATCACCGCCAACGTCTGGGCCCTCATCCCACTCAAGCCCTAACCAGCGTAGTGAATCGAAGATCGCCTGCTCGGATTCACGATTGCTACGTGTCTGATCAGTATCTTCAATGCGAAGAATGAACTTACCCTGATGCTGACGGGCAAAACACAGGTTAAACAGCGCAATATAAGCGGTGCCGACATGCGGGTCACCGGTAGGCGACGGCGCAATCCGGGTACGAACTTCGGTCATAACTTATCCAACAATCGGTAGGGAATTTTCAGAGCCTCTGATGATACTGATACATGCCATACAGTGTCGACAGCACAGTGCATTCTATCTGCAGAGATTCGCAAGGCGGATATTATAGAGGTATCAGAGTCTACGACAAGATTTGAAGAGGGCTGTTCAGTAGCAAATTTTGCAACCTGGCCAAAGCCACGCGATATAGGCCGCATGTGGACGGCAATCAAAGGCATTCATGCTGAAATTGGAAGCAGCACACAACGCGGGGTCAGAAGCGCTAGGTTGTCCAGGATTATTCAGGTACAAGACAATCCGCAATATGAAGCTTCCACGCCTGCACATCAGTATCGTCAGATTCGAAGATCTGAAACCCCACCTGGTAACCCTGGCCGGATTCATCGTCACGAATCCATCGAACCTGCACCGCCAAATACAATCGCTGGTTAGTTTCGTGGATTTCTACACACATTTGGAATATCGCCTGCTCAGGCACAGGCTCATCGATATACGCACGAATGCCGTTGGCAGATACATCAACAGACTCGCAGACCAGCATCTTGTAATTGCCTGGCTCGCCCCGATAGGCGCTTTGCGTTTCAATGAAGATGGTTTCGCGTTGGTCCAACCGCGACTCTTGCCGCTTTTGATTATTGTTATTCATGGTCAAGCACGCCCCAAGTCAATCTGACTCTAGATTAAAGGCGCAACCGCTATTTGTCCAAAGATTTTGCAAGTGTGACGCAATTCACACTTAATTCACAATCTTCTAACGAGGTTCAACGGCCTGATTTTATCGTCTCTACCACCTTCACCAAACGCTGCGCAAAACGCTCATCACTTTCAAGCAATAAAGCCTCACCAATCAACACTTTTTCAACCAGGTCGTCGCGGTGATATTCACCGACCGTGACACCATCGTGATCGACAAAAATATATCGCTTGGTCGCGTTGAATTTAACAGCCAGCTTGACTCGTATCATTTCGGCATCCGAGGTTTGCTTCAAATCGATCCAGCTACCGAGTGACAAAGAATCCAACGCTAGTCGTGCTTGTTTCTTCAAGTCTGCGGTTACTTTCTCCAGCTGTTGCTGGCGCGCTTCCTCAGCTTCCTGCTGCCGCAAAGCCTCCGCTTCTTGTCGCGCTTTCTCCGCAGCCAAGGCACGCTCTTGCACCTCCTGCTCGGCTTGCAATCGCTCAGCCTGAAGCTGAGCCTGTCTTGCCTGCTCAAGCTTCTCTTGTTCACGCTGCTGCTCTTCAAGGTCTGCTAAGCGTTTAGCTTCAGCCTCTTTGGCACGCCGTGCCTCGGCTGAGCGGCGCTCGTCGTCAAGTTGACGCTGGTAGATCACATCGTATCCGTCCAGCAACTGCTCTAACAAACGTTGGTAGGCTCGATCGGTAATACTGCCGGCATACACGGGAACAACAGAGCGTGACGACAACAAATACGCGAAATCGCTAACGGAAAGACTCATAACTTTCTTGCCGACAAAATTCGTAAACATAACTTGCTCGAAATCCGTCAACTTCAACGCCAGACGCATACGTGTGCGCTTACCGGCTTCATCTTTGTGAATAAACCAATGCCCTTCATCAAATTGCTTGGCGTGATCCATTAAATTGCTGGCAACGCTGGTTTCAATATCTGCCGTCACATCATCAATGGGTAGCGGCGCAACAGGCTCGAGCTCAAAATCGGCAGCATTCGCAGCAATCTTTGCAAAATCAAACCCTACTTGGTTAAGAAAGGCTTCAGCCTCATCACCAGTGATTGACAGGCTCTCTAACGCCCTCTTCAGCTCTTCTGGCACCTGAGTCAACATAGCCTTCTTGCGCGGGTCATTCAGATCAACGCCGCCGGGCTGATAGAGCACAAACAAGGTTTCGATCAGTTTTCTTAAACGCAACCATTTACCGCTACCTAACCCCCCGGAGCCAACGATGACAAGTTTAAGCTCCGATACCAGGGTATTACGAATATAATCAGCGACCTGCGCAGGCAAATGCCGATTTTTACTGCATTTGTTAAAGAATCGAATAACCGTATCGTTCGCCTGACGCGCTTTCAGCGCGCCCGCCTCACTGTCACACAAGCGCTGCGACAAGGTTGAATATCGTTTCAGCTGTTGCTCAATACGCTGCTCGCTCTGCTGACAACGCTGAATCAACTCACTGCTATTGCCGAACTCCACCGCCTGCAGATCAGTAACAAGCTCATCCAACAGCTGCTTGTAGGCATCCGAATGCTTGGGAAAATCTGCCTGCCACCCCACCGACAACTGATTAAGACGATCAATCGTCTGGAGAATGGCATGGCCGTGCTGCCAGATTTCCATATCCCGCAGCGAATAACAAAACAGGTGCAACGACAAACGACTCAAATACTCCGCCAGTGGAGAATCGAGCTGAATACGTCGCGCCACCGCATTAACCAAATGTATATTAAAAACCAATTGGGCACGCGTAACGCCGGGAATACGGAGTTTGGCATTTTTTTCAAGACCAACGAGCATTTTGTCGATATGAGAAACATCCCAGCTAGAATAGCCGGCAAGGGATTTAAAGGCCATATTGGCGAGGTGCTGTTGATCAGCATCGGTTAGCGCTTCACCAGCCACTGAAGATGTGCCGATAAAGTGCGCACAAATTAATGCGTTAAGTTGATCCTGGTCTCCCGCGATCACGGCGGATTTATCTACAAGAATCGGCATTCGATCTCAGTTGTGCGAGAAATAATCAAAAAGAATCGTATTGCAGAACTGAAATTATTTCGGCAATACAGCGGCTTATGTCCCCATGTTAGAAAAACTCAGAAACAATGAAAAGCCGTATTTTAAAGAAGATCTGCCAAGTTGAGTCATTTTATGACGCAAATAAAATTTCAACTAGTTCGTCAAATTGATATGCAATAAAAACAGGAAAGGTGCAAATTAAAAAATATAACGGAGTTAGTGTTGCGCACCAGAGCATCCCACAAGGATACTCCAGCATAAACCATTAGCCAATCATAGAGCGCTCAGCCAACAGCACCTTACGCAAATATCGCTATGCTAGAACGTGGATTTCAACACATTCAATTAGCAGCACCCCAATTACCGACTGACACTATGGCCATTGGCGCAATAAGCTTGACGTTGCGATTTCAGGTAGTGACTTCTCAGAAGCCGCACGAGTGCCCAGATACAAAAAGCCCAAAAGCTGTTCGTTTTCAGCCAACCCTAATCCTACATGTACGCGCGCATCAAATGCCATTGGGCCGGTGCGCCATATACCTGCATATCCCATCGCCTCAGCCGCAAGAAGCACGTTCTGACAAGCACAGGCAACCGACATGACTTGTTCGACTTCCGGCACTTTAGGGTGATCTTGAATGTGTGCGATTGGAGCCAAAATTAGCGGCGCCCGCAGTGGCTTTGTAGCAATATCGCGCCGTTTATCATCACTCAATACTTGCCCAGTGTCTTCCTGCTGCACATCGGCAAACAATTGACCCAAAGCACTACGCCCTTCGCCCTGTATCGCCAGAAAACGCCATGGCTGAAGGCGAGCATGATCAGGAGCGCGCCCAGCAGCTTGCATCAACACCGCTAGTTCAGCGTCTGAAGGCGCAGGCTCTGCCAGCTTAGATGAAGAGTTACGCTTGAGAATGGCGTCAAGAACGGCCTGATTGACAGTCATACTGGATTTCCAAGATAGAGATTCATAAACCCTTCGTTAGTGCCTGCGGCATCGACCTCATCAATCCATGGCCGTAAATCTGACTCTTTACACGGTATTAACCGGTACTCTATATGGTCGATAATATGCAAGGGCAACTCATAGCTAAGCAACAGATCAAGCAGCGCATGTGCACTAGAGCCGGATCGTTTGAGTCCATTGGGCCAAAACTCGATGATCATCGAAAATTCAGGCAAGCTGCTTCTGATAAGCGTATCCAACCCGGATAAAACCTGAAATTCAGCCCCTTGTGTATCGACCTTCAACACATCGATACGACCGGTAAACGGTGCCAGATACTCGCTACCTGCCACCAACTCGATCGTTTTGAACGGGCGCTCACTGCCATCGTCATAGATCTGATGGTCACCAAAGTTATCATCAGAGAGATAAATACGTGCATCACCCGCCTCTGTCGACAAACCCGCATTGATCGCATGCACATGCGCCAAATCGTTAGCCTCGACATTGCGCGCTAATAACGCAAAATTATCAGGTTCGGGTTCGAAAGCAAACACTTGCCCGGCTTCTCCAATCTGTTTGCCACCCACCACAGAGTAGTAACCAATATTCGCGCCGACATCAACTAACACCGAGCTAGGCTTTAGTAATTTCAATAGCAGCTGGGTTTCGTAGGCCTCCCACACGGCCTCTTCAGCAATGCTGAGCGAGACGTGCTGATCACCGCTTTCGTGCACGTACAGACTTACAGTATGTGCAAAGTTGTCGATACGTAATGGGTATAATGCCGCGTTTTTTGGATCTGCTTGACTCATGCAATGGCTCGCAAGCGTTTGATATCCGCTGGCGTAGGTGTTGTACCGGTTTCGTAATAGTGTTTCACTGCCAAAGCGACATCACGGATTTCACCTTTTACGATCGGATACACAATCGGCCCGTCAATGAGCTGACCGATAGGGCCAAGCCAGAAGGTGTAGCCCATGGTGGCAGTAAAAATCGTGGTGTTTGCCGGGCCGTCTTCGATTTTGTAGCGAAAGAAGGATTTAGGCATTGGTTTGTCTTTTTGTCCATCATGCAAACGCAGTGTAAAACCCTCACCCTCGTTCCATTCAGTAACGGTTTCATCCAATGCCATCATTTTCTTGAATACACGACGGCTGGTACCAACACCTTGCAACTGCTCTGTATGCATCTCGGTTCTGAGCAAACCGGGCACGTATTTATGAGGCACCGTTAGATCCTGCATGATTTCCCACGCCTCTTGCCGTGGAATATTAATGGATACTCGGTATGTCGCTTCACGCCCCATGACAATCTCTCCCAAATTGGTCGTCGGCCACACGCAAAAGTCACAACAACAGACCGCAACGTGGCTTGTAGAAAAGTAAAACCAGCGAAAATACACCAGCAGTCAGGCTAAATCAATCCTACCGGGCTCCAAACAATACGGCACAAAGAGCAAAGTCAACGCAAGCTAGCGGCTGATAAATAGCAGCGCGCAATTGGACATTACAAAAAAAGAGAAACCACCAACGAGTGCTGGCTGGATTGACCACAACAACTGCGGGGTAGGAAGTAACACTTAAAAAATGGGATTGTATGAATCGGGCTTTACGAATGGGGGCTTTGTTAAATCACCGAATCGTTGACGCGGCTCTCAAACTCTTCAGCAAAACTCTCGGCATGCTCTTCAATCCACTCAAAGGCCGCCTCATCAATGGTCAAACATCGGCCATCACAGTCACAAGCCTCTTTGTAATTCGCAATCGCAGCCAATTGCAGAAAAATTCTGGCCTGAAAGGCGATGTCTTCAACCATTTCAAGCTCAATCATATATAGATCTTTTTTCGGGCAACAGTCAGTTACCCGAACCACGGCATCAAAGGCTTTACCGTAGAGATTCGCATGAATGGTGGCTTCTTCGCCTATTGAGAAAGCGCTGCAGCTATAAAAACCCAACTTTCCATGTGCCAGCGCCTTCTTGGTCAAACGCAACGTCGAACCGACGCCGTTCTGATCCAGGGTTACCAATAGATCCCGGTACAGTTCACTGAACTTGGGATTGTATGGAGTGCTTGCGCCCATAATGCCATCTTTTTATTTGAGAAATTCAGCGTATGGCGATTCAAAATCTAAAGATATTGCGTTTTCGAAGCCATCAACCGTTACCGCATTCTGCGACATCGTTACACTGTCACCATTGGCCACTTGATAATCAAAGCGGTAAATCGTTTCAGCGTCACCTGCTGTTGCCGCACTATCATAGTCACTAGCCGCCTGTTGTACAGCGGCATTTTTGTCCTGCCAGGCAGAAATCACGCCCTTGCCGTGCTTCTTAGCCAACATCTGCTGAGCAATATGCGGAGCCAGCAATGTTGCCGTTGCATTATTACCACCAAATCCTTTGGCATTGATAATGCCGACATCCATTCCTTGCTGCCCAACTTCAACATGCTCCATCGCATAGTTGACGTTATCTTGATGGACATCTTCAGCAATGTGATCGATTGAATGAATGCCCGGAAAGATACCACTATTCCATATCCCCAAAGACGTTACAATCTGGTCTCCAGCTGCACAACCAATCGAATGCCCTAAATATGACTTCACTGCGCCTACCAGCCACTTATCAATACCAAAACTGCGCGCCGCCATGTCGATAATGTGTGATTCAGTCAATCGATTTTGCGGCGTACCGGTACCGTGTGCCTGAAAGAACGAACGCTCTCGAAATGCCTTCTCGCCAACAATAGAACGCGCCGCGGCCATCGCTTTTGCGACAGTGACATAGTTACCTACACCCGGCGCCGAAATCGACTTTTTATAGCCGTCTGCGTTGATAAATACATCTGACACAGCACCGTGAATATTAGCGCCAAGCTCCATTGCTAGTTCGTCATCCATTAATACCAGAAACTGAGCGGATTCGGCTAATGTAAATCCTTTGTTGGTTGAAAATGGACGACAAGCGCGCGTGTGATCGCACGGCTGATCGGCGCTTCGACCGTCTAACTGGCGCAACTCGTCATCTGTCGCCAACGCACCCATCGCCGCATAACCATCAATAACTTCAGACGTAATCGGCGCTTCCGCGTTACCAACAATAACTACTCGTGAACGACCCGCCTGGATATCTTGAATACCACTACGCAGGTTATACAGAAAAGACGCGCACGCCCCCATGCTCGTTCCCGTTGTACCAATACTGCCGAGAAGGTATGCATTGATAAAATCTGCTGGCATTTCAGCAAAGCCAAACGGGCACTGTTTGGACGTTACTTTTTTACCGGTCAGGCGTGCCATCATCATGCCGCCATTACCGTTCAAATCTAGCTGACTCATCCCTGACCCGGCATACACACTGATCATATCTGGCGCAACGCGGGCGCGAACATCATCCCAGGCGATACCCATTGAACTCAAAGCATCAGATGCACCGTAAACCGTCATTTGAATACCGCGCGGATGATTGCGCGATTGGTACAGTTTACCCGGCTCGAAACCCGCCGGTAGCTGCCCCGCTGAACGAACAATGGTTGAACGCGTCGTCGGTAATAAAAAGTCGACAGCTTCAGCGATGTCAACACGAACACGGCGGTCACCCAGCTCTGTCACCGTCCAACCGGGCGGAATGACTTCAGGTAACGCATTCGGTTTCGTCGTAAAACTAATACGGTTATCGTCATTTGGTGCAACAGGGAAGCGTTTATTCCAAGTCACGTTTTCTGTATCAAACAAAGATGATTCAATCTTTCGAACCAGCGTACTGGGTAAAATCAGATCGGCATCAGGCGTATCAATATTCATCAGTGACGCTAATGATTGCAGCGTGGTCGCCTGCTGTGATTCATTCAAAGCATCGAAGATCATGCGGTTGTGGGCATGATGGAAAGAACTTCTGCCTGCCGCGTTAACGCCTCCGAAACCTACGATCACAGGTAGTCTCAACATACAGCGTTTTCCTTTTGAGAAAGTGTCATATAGATAAAATGGGGGCATTGTAACCTTTTTGCCACTTTTTTTAATGGCATTTACGTCATAAAATGCAAGAAATACGACACCGCTAGCCAACCCTCCTCGCTATTTGGACACCCGTATGCAATCTGTCACATTCGTTATGTTCGATCACTGCATGTCCTCAAGTATCAGCCTGCCACTCGAAATGCTGAATGCTGCCGATAATATTTCTCGTGCAGGCAGTCGTCGGCGTCGCGGTCTGAATATCAATTTGGCAGCCCCTACGCTCGACCCCGTGATAAGCAGCGGCGGCTTACCAATAGTTCCAACGTGCCGATTGTCTGACATTAAAGAATCTGAGCTCATTATTATTCCCGCACTATGGCGAAGCCCGACACATACCGTCGCAAAACATCCGGATATCGTCGATTGGTTAAAAATGGCGGCTCCGGCCTCTGAACATCTGTGTGCCGTTGGTACAGGCAGTACGTTTCTGGCAGAAGCAGGGTTATTGGCTGATAAGGCCGCGACCACGCACTGGTATTATTTTGACGAGATGGAACGTCGATACCCCGCCGTAAAATGGAAGCGCGATCATTTAATCACCCAATCCGACAACATATATTGTGCAGGCAGCGTTAATTCGGTTGCCGACCTCACCATCCATTTTATCGAGACGGGTTACTCGGCTGCTGTTGCAAAACGGGTCGAAAGTCAGTTTTCACCGGAAATTCGCAGGGCCTACGACAATTATTTATTCGATGACGGCAACAATCTGAGTGTCACCGATGAGCTAATGGCATCCGCCAAAGATTATATTCGTCAGAACTACACAAAACCCATCGACTTCGATCACCTAGCAACATCGATGGGCATCGGTATTCGCAGTTTTCAACGCCGCTTCAAACAAGCCTTCAGCTTAAGCGCACTGCAATACCAGCAATCTGTCCGCATCCAGAATGCCAAAGACTTGCTGAAGGATTCCAACCTCAACATTCAGGATATTGCGGTGTTGCTCGGCTATGCCGATGCATCACATTTTGCTCAAGTATTTAAAAAACATGCGGCGCAAACCCCTAAAGCCTTCAGAAACGCAGTTCGAGGCAAGCTGTTTCGTGCCTAGTCAGCCACTAACCATGACCTAGCCGCCAACATCCGACATCGATGAAAACTCGTTAAAGTAAGGCGCCACTCTGGTTTTGTGCCCCGTTAGAGTGCTAAAATCCGGCGGTTTACCATTAACTGACACAGGAAATTCTTATGTCCAACGATTCTGTAGTTATTGTCGGCGGTGCACGTACACCTATGGGTGGTTTGCAAGGTTCTTTGAGCGGTGTTACTGCTGTTGAACTCGGTGCAACGGCAATCAAGGCAGCGGTTGAGCGCGCAGGTATCAAGCCAGAATCCGTTGACGAAGCCATCATGGGCAACGTGCTTTCTGCAGGTCTGCGCCAAGGGCCGGCTCGCCAAGCGGCATTACAAGCTGGCTTACCGAAGTCAACCGGCTGTGTCACTATCAACAAGCTGTGCGGATCTGGCATGCAAGCTGTGATCTATGCCCACGACGCGATCAAAGCTGGCACCAATACAACGATGGTTGCCGGCGGCATGGAGAGCATGACTAACGCCCCACATATTGTCATGGGTGCTCGCAGCGGCGTACGTACCGGCCACACTCAGTTTTTGGACCACATGTTTTGGGATGGCCTCGAAGACGCAACCACCAGCCGCATGATGGGTAGTTTTGCTCAAGACACCGCAAACGATCATAACGTTAGCCGCGAAGACATGGATGCGTTTGCGATCGAATCACTGACTCGCGCTCAAAAAGCCATTAACGAAGGCACACTCGATGATGAAATCGTTCCGGTAACCATTAAAACGCGTAAAGGTGAAACCGTTGTTAAAGATGACGAACAACCGTTAACCGCCAAGCTCGATAAAATTCCCGGCCTGCGCCCAGCATTTGCTAAAGACGGCACAATCACTGCGGCAAACGCCAGCTCTATCTCTGACGGCGCATCTGCATTGGTGTTGATGTCTGAATCTGCAGCTGAAGAACAAGGTGCAAAACCACTGGCTCGTATCGTTGCCCACTCTCGTCATTCACAAGAGCCGGGGGAATTCACACTGGCTCCGATTGGCGCGATGAACAAGCTGTTTGAAAAAACCGGCTGGAGCAAAGACGACGTTGATTTGTTCGAAATCAACGAAGCCTTCGCCATGGTTACCATGCTAGCAGTTAGAGAATTCGGCTTGGACCCAGCGACAGTAAACGTCAACGGTGGCGCTTGTGCACAAGGGCATCCTATTGGCTCTACCGGCTCACGCGTTATCGTAACCTTGATGCACGCACTGCAAAAAGCTGGCAAAAAACGCGGCGTAGCAGCACTATGCATCGGCGGCGGCGAAGCAACAGCAGTTGCTATCGAACTGATCTAAGCAACAACTGCGCTACATCTAACCGCCCAGCTATGGGCGGTTATTTTCTTCCAACACACCTTCTCTTTCGACCTTCATACAACACTGCTATTTTCGGTCAAACAGGATTTTAACCATGTCCGATCCGACGCTTTCCTCCTCTGATCTTATCGAATTTGATAAAAAGCACCTTTGGCACCCCTACACCAGCATGACAAACCCATCCCCCATGTATGTGGTGGAGTCAGCCGATGGCGTGAGAATTCGACTGGATGATGGACGCGAACTGATTGACGGCATGGCCTCATGGTGGTCAGTCATTCATGGCTATAACCACCCAGCGTTAAATGCGGCCATCGAGAATCAACTGAACAAGATGGCGCACGTCATGTTTGGCGGCCTAACCCATCAGCCGGCCGTTGATCTCGGGCGTAAATTGGTCGAAATCACTCCGCCAGGGCTAGAAAAGGTGTTCTACGCAGATTCAGGCTCAGTCGCCGTTGAAGTCGCCATCAAGATGGCCGTGCAATACTGGCTCTCACAAGGCGAAAGTCAAAAGACAAAACTCGTTAGCCTGCGAAATGGCTACCACGGCGACACCTTTGGTGCGATGGCAGTCACCGACCCAGACAACGGCATGCACCATCTGTTTAAACATACCTTGGCCGAGCATTTATTTACCGTGTCACCCGGTTGCGACTTCGCCTCTCAAGATTACCTGAAAGAAGATGTCGAAGCCGTTGAAGCGCTGTTTTTTGAGCACCATCAAGATATCGCCGCCTTGATACTTGAGCCGATCGTTCAAGGTGCCGGCGGTATGAAATTCTACTCGCCAGCGTTTCTTAAACGCATTCGTGCACTGTGTGATCACTGGAATATCTTGTTAATCGCTGACGAAATCGCTACAGGTTTCGGTCGTACCGGTGAACTCTTTGCATGCACACATGCAGGAATTACCCCAGACATCCTAACGCTAGGCAAGGCCATCACCGGCGGATATATGAGTTTCGCTGCAGCACTTTGCACAGAAAGGGTTGCCATTGGTATCAGTGAAGGCGAAGCCGGTGTTCTCATGCATGGCCCAACCTTCATGGCTAACCCGATGGCCTGCGCCGTCTCGTTGGCCAGTATTGATCTATTACTGAGCAAAGATTGGAAGGCCAACATCCAGCGCATCAAAACACGCCTTGAGAGTGGATTAGCACCTGCAAAAGCACTACCGCAGGTTGCGGACGTCAGAGTCTTGGGCGCCATTGGCGTCATCGAGCTTAAACAGCCTGTCGACATGCAAAAAACACAGGCCATGCTGGTTGACGAAGGCGTTTGGGTTCGCCCATTCGGCAAACTGTTGTATGTAATGCCGCCGTACGTGATGGACAACGACGACCTAAACACGTTGACGACAGCCATGATCAAGGTTGCCAGCCAACAATAAAACGCAGATATCAACGCACTTAACAAATACGATAAGCCGCTCTGCCTTGAGGTTTCGGATCTGGGATTTTGGATTACACTGAGGACAAACACTGTACCTCATGACGTACCAGGTGCGTTGATTCAAGCTAAGGAGTTGCTTATGACGTTAATATCGAAATTCACTATCGCTAGCGCATTGCTACTGTCTGCCACTATAGCCACGGCTCACGACGCAGATCTAGACACCGCCGAAGGGGAATGGGCTCACACCAAAAATGGCGCCATTTTAATGTCGCTGAATGAACCATTGACGCCGTTCGATTGCAAAATCGTATATACCGCTAGCTGCGATCGCCCCATTGAAACAGCGTCAGAAGTGTTAAAAGTTTGCTCAGAAGCGAACTTGCACAAAATCGAAGAACATCACGCCAATTATCTTTGGGTGCAAATCCCCCCACAAATCGTACCGGGTGAGTTCGATAAAGACTACGAATTCGATGATGGCTCAGTGATGATCCATTATTTTCAGTGTAAGACGTTACCTCAACACTGACCCTTGCCTTTGCACAGGGTTTTCCGCTAAGGTTCGTCTCTCTGACGAACCTTATTGCCATCCACTCAAAAACGCTCTCCATGACTGACAATACCACTATGCCTGTGTTTTTTGTTGCACACGGCAGCCCAATGAATGCTCTCGAAAATAATCATTTCACTGCTGACTGGGATACGCTGTTTAAGCCCTGCCCAACACCCACAGCAATTGTTGTCTTTTCTGCGCATTGGCATGTACCCGGCACACGCATCCTGAGCGTGGATAACCCAAAGACCATTCACGATTTTGGTGGATTCCCGCCTCAATTATTTCAGCAAACGTACCCCTGCCCTGGCGCTCCGGATCTTGCGCAACAGATCATCGAATCACTCAATGCCGCCGATATTGATGTCATCAGCGATGACAATTGGGGGCTTGATCATGGCAGCTGGGTGGTTTTGAAAAAGTTATTCCCACAAGCCAATATCCCAGTATTGCAAGTGAGTTTGGACAACCGAATTGACGACATCCTCCACCACGCGCGTATTGGCGAGATGTTAAAGCCACTGAGAAACGAAGGGGTGTTGTTTATTGGTAGCGGGAATATCGTGCACAACATTATGAAATGGATGATGGCGCGCCCGAGTGACTCCATCGAATGGGCTGCATCATTTGATCAACATATTGCAAACGCGGTTGAACGGCGTGATATGGACACAGTTGCTCGCTTTAATGAACATCCATTCGCCAATGACGCCGTACCGACTATTGAACACTTTCTGCCACTGGCGTATGCACTGGGGCTGACTGACAACAACGATCAACAGACCCATTCTTCATTCGCATTTGACGATTTAGGAACTGCCTGCTCAAGATCAATCCGCTTTGATGCGGCCTAACGAAAACACCCCAACAACGTTTAACGAGAGTTTTTACTCTCACGCGCCAGCGTAGTTTTTTCGACACGAATCGAATGGCGAGTAATAAATCGCTCAAACCAAAGCCACGCAATAATGGCCGTAAGAATATTCACGCCGGTATAGGCAATAAATATTCCTTTCACTCCGTAAACTGACGATCCCAAAAACGCGAGTGGTAAATACAATACAATCACTCTGAGTGCGCTGATTACCGTAGCGGGTATCGGCTTACCCATGCCATTGAAGCTCGCATTCACACACATCACAACACCGCTACAGCCATAACTGATCGGTACGATCCAAAGATAATCCCTGGCGACTTGAATAACTTCCTGCTGATCAGAAAACCACGACACAATTGGCGCTGCAAAAAACCACAAAAATAACGTCAGTAGCGTGCCATAACTGAGACAAAAAAGCGCAGCCACAACGACACCACGCCTTACACGATCAGCGCGCAGCGCTGTAAGGTTTTGCCCGACAAAAGGTCCAATTACAGACGACAGCGCATAAAAGCAAATAAGCATTAAAGGCTCGATCCTGCTCGCGACACCCATGCCAGCAACAGCTTCATCCCCATAGGACGCCAACAACGCTGTGATGATGGAAGCAGACAATGGAATAATAATATTAGTACCAACGGCCGGCAGCCCCACTGCAAATATGGTCTTCCAGGATGCCCACATTTGCGAAAACTTGACCCTACCCCAAATCAACAGATCCATGCGATTCACCAGGATGTGCCAGGCAACACCGAGAGAAAAGAGTCTTGCGGCAGTTGATGCCAACGCGGCACCTTGAATACCGAGCTGTGGAAACCCGAACAAGCCAAAGATCAGCAAAGGATCCAAAATTGCATTGATAATGGCGCCAATCAGCATTGCCATACCCTGAGCCTTGGTGTTACCCGTGGCCCGAACCGTTGACAACCCAACCATACCCACCAGCGTCAACGCGCCATTAAAATAGAAAATCTCAACATATTGACGGATCAAAGGCATCAACAAATCCGATGCGCCCAAACTGCGGAAAACAGGGTCAATCGTCAGCCAGCCAATACACGCTGTAACAATCGCGACCAAAACGGCCAGCCATTGTGTATCGGTTACCAACCTTCGAATATCCGTGCCTTTGTGACCATGGCCAATCCTGCGAGCAATTGCCGACGCAGCGCCAGCAGACAAACCAATAGAAATACTCAGAAACACCATAGTGACGGGAAACACATAGCCCATCGCAGCTAAAGGCTCAGGGCCCAGGCGAGAGATAAACCAGATGTCGACGGCCTGGATCGACATGTTAGCGAGTAGACCCACAATCATGGGTAACGCCATTGTCGCCAGAGAACGAGGTATTGATCCCTCGGTTAAACGAGCTGCAACCATAAAAGCCTTATTGTGAGCGGCGAGGCAAATTAGCAGGCGGAAATTCTGCTCATGCGCAAACTTCCAAGTGTACAAAAACATCAGATGAAAAATCGGCGAAAGACTCGATCGTATTCTGGTGCTAAACAACACTCACCTGTCGTATAGATGCTGATCCGGGGGCGATGATCAGCGAGCTGCGATCTTTGGCAGCTACGAGCAATTCGCAATCATATGCCAGATCCCAATCAAATACTAAATGTTTACATTGCGCATGCTGCCCAACGATGAAAAATCACAATTCATCAATTATTTTGTAGCCGCTAGCCTGATTTCTTACCACTGCGTGTCACCCAAAACAAAGAATCCGCGCCAACAGCGATATCAAACCAGTGCCTCCAAGCGCCGACGAACCCGCCGCAGGGAAACCCACGTGATAGTTACCAAAAATACTGCTGCAAGTGTGAGCCCGATAACGAGCCCCAACCAAAGCCCCCGAGCCCCCATCGGTTCAATCAACCAGTCTGTTCGACCCAGCGTATATCCAATCGGCAGCGCAATCCCCCAATAGGCTATCAACACAGCCAACATTGGAGTGCGTGTAATTTTTAAGCCACGAAGAATACCAGCGCTGCAAACCTGGATCGCATCGGGAATCTGATATAAGACAGGAAGAAACAGAATAGCAACCGCAACTTCATGTACCCGAGGATTATCGGAATAGAACCCTGTCAAAGCGTTGGCACCAAAATACAACAGTATCGCAGTCATCAAACCACCACCAATACCGAGTAGATAGCCCGCCTTGATCGCCCGCATCATGCCTTGCCAATCTCCTGCACCATGAAAGTAGCCAACTCTTACCGTCAACGCCAAAGAGACACTCATAGGCAACATAAAGGTCTGCGATGTCATACTCAACGCTACCTGGTGGCCCGCAATAACATCAGCACCCAAGGGCGCAATGATCAACGCAAGCACCGCAAAAATACTCACCTCAGCAACAATCGTTAAACCAATTGGCAGCCCGATACGGCCTAACTGCAAAAATGTTCGCAGAGAAGGTAGCCAATCTTTTCGGCTGGCAGCAGCTCGTATAGCCCCGAATCGCAAGTAACAAGCCATCGCTATCAGCATATAAAGTAACACTAACCCGGTGGCCAACCCGCACCCAGCGCCACCCATTTCAGGCGCGCCAAACTCGCCAAACACAAAAATGTAATTAAGAGGGATATTCAATATCAGCCCAGTCAAGTTAACAAACATTACCGGACGTGTTCGGCCTGAGCCCTCAACAAAACTCCGGATAGCTTGATAAGCTCCTGCAACAGGCAACGACAAAATGATCCAAAATAAGTAATCACCGGCAATCTGTTCAATGTGAGGCATTGAGCCAATTTGGGCCAATCCTATGTCGCCAAGGGTAAAAACAATCAACCAAACCAGGCTACCAACAATGACACCCAACCAAATTCCCTGACGCAGATAGTGGCCACGTGCACGATCGTCACCGCGCCCGAGCGCCTGGGCGACAAAGGGTGTGACCGAATACAGCACAGCTTGCGTAAACATCAGCGCTGGCAGCCAAAAACTGCCTCCGATTGCGACTCCCGCGAGATCATCACTGCCGTAGCGCCCGGCAACTAGGGTATCGACGAGGCTCATCGCCGTAAACGACAACTGAGCAACAAGAATTGGCCCAGCCAGACGCAGTAGTTTTTTCAGTTCTTGCATAAAGGTTTTGATACCCACCTGACGGCTAAATATTGACGGTTAATGCACAACACAGGTGACAGGGTGTTTGCTATAGCTGCCAAGAATACGGATCTGAATGACATAATGTAAGAGTAACGCTATCTGACGTTAGAGATACTGTGCGGCTTTACGTGAGCGCAAAAACAAAAGAACCGCGTGATGTTTGCATAGGTCGCACTGCGCCAAATCCGAACGGCTGAACCACCAAAGTGATCAGAACATTTTTACATTGGGAGATTCAATAATACGTTAACAAACACAAACCTGTTGCGATACCGACATAAATGGCGACAATTAGCACCTGAGTCATTAAGGGTTGGTTATTGTGTCATCTGTAGATAAGAGTATTTCACAAGTAGAGTTTGAAGAGCATAGACTTGATACTTTCATGAAGGAGTCTTTTCCTCACTACTTAGGTGCAATATTTGTTGCTACTCCTTTTTATGCATTCATTCTTCACACATCCGCCATTGATAATGCTTATTTAATCTGGTTTTCTTTTGATTTAATTTTTCTAATAACAACCATTTTGGTTTACTATATTTTTTTCAAAAAAAATGAACTAATAACCTTAAAAATAGCCGTTATTCCTATCGTATATTTTTCTTTTTTTATCGCCCTCTCCCCCTGGCTATTTTTAAACACAGACCAAAGCATTTACTATTTTACACTCCTAGTTATGCAACTCGCCCTGATCGCCAATACTGCTTATGTGTTCTCCTATTACTTGAAGCTAATTGCGATACTGCTAGGCGTTCCACTAACCTCTCTAATGATCAAAATTTCCTATAGCAATATAGAAGATGGCTTAATGTTACAGATAGGTATTTGCATGACAGCGCTATCAGCATTTGCTTTTTATAGTCATATTAGTAAAAAACTGCTGGAAACAATCTCACTGCAGTTGGAAAATGTTCAATCACGAATCGAAGCCGAGCAAGCTAATCAATCCAAAACTAAGTTCTTAGCTGCTGCTAGTCACGATATTCGTCAACCACTTCAAGCAGTGATATTCTTTTTAGAGACGTTAAAAAGTCGTAATCGAGAGCCTGAAGATGATGTTATTTATCAACGCTTACAGTCCAGTGTTGATAATATTTCGGCGTTGCTCAATGACTTACTCGACATTTCAAAATTGGATGCTGATTCAGTCAATAGCAAGAATGAACATTTCAGCTTAGTTAAGCTATGTGAGAGATTACTCAATGACATTCATCCGTTTGTCGAAAAAAAATCCCTGAGCATCGATAAAAACATTGATGAATCGTATGTTTATGCTGACGAGATTCTATTAGAACGGGTACTTAAAAACTTATTGTCTAATGCTGTTCGGTATACTGATAGAGGAACGATCAGCATCTACGCAAAAAAACAGTCGAATAAAGTATTGATACAAGTAAAAGATACGGGCATTGGGATTCCTGAAAATGAGCAACAATCAGTCTTTGATGAATTCCATCAGCTTCATAACCCAGAACGAGACAGTAATAACGGATTAGGTTTAGGCTTAGCCATCGTTAAGCGCTTATGCGATTTTCAACACTGGACGTTATCATTGTCGTCAGATTCATCAGGCAGCTGCTTTTCTATTGAGGTACCGTTGGGATATGAAGATCAAGTTATTAAAAAAACCCAACCTGTCTCAACCGGAAAACTGGAGTCTATTCGGGCACTGATCATTGACGATGACGAGGCCATTTGCCATAGTTTAGTGGCCTTATTCGAGAACTGGGGAAGTGAAGTTAAAGCCTTTGATTCAGCTATGGCTGCAGAGGATTATTTGTTAACTCATACGGAATGGCGACCAAACTTATTAATATCGGATTACCGCTTAAGAGAACACAAAACAGGAGCACAAGCTGCTCAACAAATACATAACGTTTTAAATGAAAAGATCCCGGTACTCATCATTACTGGTGACACAGACCCTGCTAGGATAAAAGAAGCAAAAGCGTCTGGCTTTACCGTCATCCATAAACCCATTAAACCCGTGACAATACGTACGTTTATAGTCCAGCGTTGCAAACACCTAATTCGTTAAGGGCGCAAGCATTAACCTAACATCGTCAGTTTGCATCTCCAGGACATATAGATATATGTAAAATATACCGAGATTTCTTTATTTACGAAGATGCTACACTCGAAAGGCCATATTTTATTTGCCAAACACTTCTGTGCACTATCGTCTATACAGAATTAACAGCTGCGTAGAATTGAACAAGCGTTTGTTACAGAACAACGACTAATATTCAGATTTAAGGATAATCCCTCGGCCAACTCGGCAAAACAAACCAAGGGAACATGTTTATCCGAAATGATGTGAGCCCGATAGCCGGCAGGTTCCAAATAGCTTGTGCGATATCGAGCAACGGAACACAATAGAATATGGGTGCAGCAGTTCTCCGGGTAGAACTAGCATACAAACAACCGATAAGAGCCCTAACAAAGAACATAAGAAGCGCACATGGAACCAACGTCTTCGGCAACACCCTCCCCACCCGACGGGCCATCATCGCAAGCCCAGCTTCAATGTCGAGTTGAAAAACAGCAAGACGACTTAGTCAGCGTGACATTTTCCGGAAATTGGCAACACCCTCACAGTGAACTTGAAGATATTCTCGAAAAGCTTAGGGCTGCAAAGACCATTTCACTATCTGCCACAGACGACTTTGTTTGGTCTCAGCAATTTGCCGCCAAACTCTATCAATTAGTACAAAACACACACGATGATGCTGTGTTCAATTACGATAACCTCCCACGCTCTCTGCGCTCATTGATGCGTGTTGCACTTGCCGTCGCACCGTTGAAAGAAGATGACGATGTCTCATCTTTAACAACACTTCGACGACGGTTTTTCGATTTTATAGAAAGGGTTGGATGCCACACTATTTATCAAGTGATGTTCATCGGCGATGTTGCCCTAGCGACAGGTCGTTTAGCGATCGGGAAATCCGATTTTCGCCTACGTGAATTTATGACAGCTGCATCACAATCCGGCCCCAATGCATTAGGCATCGTCTGCTTCACATCCTTGCTCGTCGGTATCATCCTCGCTTATTTAGGGCTGGTTCAATTCAAAGCATTTGGTGCACAGATTTACATCGCAAACTTAGTATCGATCGGCATGGTGCGGGAAATGGGTGCGTTAATTACCTCAATTGTCATGGCCGGACGAACCGGCGCAGCATTTGCTGCGCAGTTAGGTACGATGAAAATACGCGAAGAAATCGATGCCCTGCATACGACAGGTATCAATACGACGGATTACCTCGTTTTGCCTCGACTGTTAGCGCTCTTTATTATGCTGCCCATGCTCGCCTTAGCCGCCAATATCTGTGGAATCTTTGGAGGCCTGCTCGTTGCGCTCGCTGAAGGGCTCACTGCCCGCCTTTATCTCAGCCGCGTCATTTCCGTTGCTACTCTCGACGATTTTTTTATCGGTATGATCAAGGCGTTTACATTTGCAGCGCTAATTGGTGTCGCCAGCTGCCAATCAGGTATGCGCTGCGGTAACGATGCAGAAGCAGTGGGGGATGCAACAACACGAGCAGTAGTGCTTTCGATCGTCTACATAATCATGGCTGATGCTGTTATCAACATTCTTGCGAACTTAATATAGGAGGAGATAATGATGACAACCGAACATCCTCCTATCTGCGTCAGAGACATGACAATGGCCTATGGCTCGCGGGTCATCCAATCCGACGTCTCTTTTGATGTCAACCGCGAAGAGATTTTTGCCATCATGGGCCCCAGCGGCTGCGGTAAAAGTACCTTACTCAAACACCTGATTGGCTTGCTCAAACCGCATCGCGGCTCACTTGCGTATTCCGGCACCAACTTTTGGAACGTCGAGCCCAACAAACAGCAGAAACTTCGTCAAAACTGGGGCATCACCTATCAAGGTAACGGTCTCTTTAGCTCCATGACATTGGAAGAAAACGCCGCGGTGCCCCTGCAGCTGTACACTGACTATTCAGACGCTGAAATCAAAGAGATCATCGCATTCAAGATGGCACTAGTAGGGCTCGCCGGATTTCAGGATTACTATCCACATGAAATCAGCGGTGGCATGCAAAAACGTGCAGCCCTTGTGCGAGCGTTGGCGCTCGATCCGCAAATTCTCTTCTTTGATGAACCCTCTTCCGGACTCGACCCATTAAGTTCCGCCCGGCTTGATGAACTCATTCTGTTGGCACGCGATCAGCTAGGCGCCAGCGTTGTCATCGTTACTCATGAATTAGCGAGCATTTTTGCTATCGCTGATCGCTGTATTTTTCTTGATAGCCAAGAGCGGCGTCCCTTAGCAATCGGGCCTCCGGCAGAACTCCGGGACAATTGCGAACATGAAATCGTCAGGGATTTCTTAGCGCGGAAGCTCAACAAACAAGATTAACTGAACACGCGCTAAAACCTTGCAAGCAAAACACGCTTCGGGCAATCGCACATAAGGAAGGCATATGAGTAGGTTGAAAGCCCGAACTGGGCAACCACGGAGGAATACATGACAAGCGCCAAGACCAATCTTCGCGTCGGGACCTTTGTCATCGTTGGCGTATTTGTTTTTGTTGCCATGTTGATGATTATTTCCGGCGGTAAATTTTTTCAACACAATCAACGTTACATGCTGATTTTTGACGGGTCTGTTCAAGGCCTAAAAATCGGTGCGCCGGTTGCAATCAAAGGCGTACAGATCGGTGAAGTATTGAATATCACCGCAAAAATGAATCCGAAAACATTAAGCGTGGTTACATTGGTACCGATTGAGGTGGATTTATCCAAGGTCAATTTGGATGCTGAAACCGAGCAAGATCAGATAATGCCCGAGCTTATCAAAAAAGGGATGCGAGCACAGTTGCAATCTGAAAGTCTACTGACCGGCCTGCTCTATGTGAATATCGACTTCTTCCCCAACACGCCAGTAAAATACTACAAAATCGACTCGCCCTACCCGGAGTTTCCAACTATCCCAACCGATTTGGAAAAATTAACCGAGAGTCTGCAAAAAATCGACTTTGATAAGATTCTTAAACAGTTCAAAGACATCATCGCTGGGCTGGATCGCGTCATCAACAATCCGAATATCGGCAAAGTGTTGGCGAACGCAGAGCAATTGACCGGAAACCTGAACAAGCTTTCGGTTAGTGCCGAGAAAGAAATTACGACAACCGCAGCAGATATGCGTACATTGATGGCAAACCTCGATGGACTCAGCACCAGTGTAAGTCAGCAAGTGCCGATGTTAAGCGAACAAGTTCAGGTAAGTCTCGAAGGGTTACAAGCGTCGAACGACAAGCTCGGCCAACTACTGGAAAATGCCAACTTCCTGCTTTCGGATGATTCCCCAACATTACGCAACCTGCAATCAACATCAAGTCAGCTTCAGCGCACCGCTCGCTCGCTCGAACGGCTAGCCGATACTATTGAACAAAAACCAGACTCAATTATCTGGGGCAAATAACATGGATGCTAAAATCACAAATTTTCAACGTAGAGCAACATTCATTGGTGCTTTTCTGACGGGTATGATGTTAGTTGGTTGCGGCAGTAATCCCCCGCCAGAATACCATCTACTCCCCGTGAAACCGTTTATTCCGACTCCCGTCGAACCGGCAGCTTATACCAACCCCGACACCCCCTGCATCAGTCTTGGCGTCGACAAATTAGTGTTGCCTGAATATCTCAACAACGACAATATTGTTGGGCTACAAACCGAGAGTACTGTGGAAGTATTTGATCAAAAACGCTGGTACGAACCTCTTGAATCCGCCATGTTTCGTGCACTAACCCTACAGCTCATCCAAGATCTACCTACCATTAGAATTCAGGATTTCCCATGGCGACAAGATGATCAGCCGGTATGTCGCCTAACAGTCATCTTCTATGAATTGATTCAGGTAAACCACGACAATTGGTCTGCCAAGCTGCAATGGCAGCTACACCATCCTCCAAAGCGCACCTACTTCAGCGATACATCACTGGATATTCAATTGTCGGAGACAGAGCTGGCCAAAGATTTGCCGCAAGCATATGCGTATTTGAAAGCCATCGAATCAACCAGCTCAATTGTGTCGGGCTACGTTAATAGTTTGCCGCGTTTAGACGTTGAAATCCAAACTGGAAACAAAGCACCAAAACCCCCGATGGCACCAACAATAGACAATACCAACAAAAAATAAACCGATCTCAATACCCATCTAAACCCGATGACTCTCCTAGAGTTGTCGGGTTTTCCGTTTATCGCAAAAAAATTGAACGCCGTCATACGATCTGCATCAAATAAAACGATAATGAAAATTGCTATCATTTAAACCAAGATTTATTATCAACGCGGTTCTTCCCCGTGTCATCGGCTTGTCGTTGGTGATCATTGGGTCAATCTCAACTTACTACGATGGGGTTTACCATTGGTCATTCCTTTCAGCGAACTCAAACTCGGCGATTCAGCCACAATCAGCCGCTGCGACGTTAAAGCCGGCTCGGTTATCCAACGTTTAATGACGCTCGGGCTCACACCCGGCACCCCACTCTCTGTTACACGTGTTGCTCCATTGGGCGACCCTATCGAAATTGCTGTGCGTGACTTTAAACTGAGCCTGCGCCGGCAAGAAGCTGCCGGCATTTGGGTTGAAAAGCCGGGCAACTGATTTATGACGAATGCAGCCTATACGATTGGCCTCATTGGCAACCCCAATTGCGGTAAAACAACCCTCTTTAATGCTCTGACGGGCAATCGACAACGTGTTGGTAATTGGCCTGGGGTGACCGTAGAGCGCAAGACGGGTGAATTCCGCCTAGACGACAACAAGGTCGAACTCGTCGATTTACCTGGCACCTATGGTTTGCATGGTGACGGTGATGCGGACTCCCTCGACGAACAAGTCGCGCAACAATACATTCAACAAAACCAAGCTGACTGCATTATCAATGTGATTGACGCATCCAGCATAGAACGCGGTTTATTTCTGACATCGCAACTACGCGCCTTGGACGTACCACTGATCATCGTGCTGAACATGGTCGATGTCGCGCAAAGCAAAGGTATCAAGGTCTCAGCGTCAGAGTTGGAAGCTATACTCGAATGCCCGGTTATTGAAGTTATAGCGAGCCGAAACCAGGGCCTGCAGGAACTAAAGTCCGGTTTAAGCAGCGTGCTTCATCAAGGCAAACGCCCTACAGAATTTGCGCACGAACCCTTGCGAATCGATGATATCGTCGGCCACTTTAGTGAAGTGGACACTATTGCCGCCAAAGTGAAGTCTCTGTTACACGAACCACGAAGAACCCTCAGTGAACGCATTGACGATATCATCCTGAATCGATTTCTCAGTATTCCCATCTTCCTGTTGATCATGTATCTGCTTTTCATGTTTTCGATCAACATGGGCACGGCATTTCAAGATTTTTTTGACATCATCGGCGGTACTATATTCGTTGATATTCCCCGCTCTCTACTTAGTGAAGTGGGATCGCCTGATTGGCTGACAGCATTTATCGCCGAAGGTGTCGGCGGAGGTATTCAATTAGTACTGACATTTGTTCCAGTTATCGGCGCCATGTTTTTGGCGCTCTCGTTTCTGGAAGATGTCGGCTATATGGCGAGGGCAGCGTTTATCGTGGACAGGCTGATGCGATCGTTGGGGCTTCCGGGCAAATCATTTGTGCCTCTAATTGTCGGCTTTGGTTGCAATGTTCCATCCATCATGGCGTCTCGATCATTAACTCGTGAAAGTGATCGTTTGATAACGTCGTTAATGGCGCCATTTATGTCTTGTGGCGCTCGACTTACAGTTTATACCCTGTTTGTTGCGGCCTTTTTTAGCACTAACGGGCAAAATATCGTCTTCGCTCTCTATATTATCGGGATTCTGGTCGCGATTTTTACTGCCTGGATCATTCGTCAATTTGTTATGCCAGCCGCTGCCAGTACCTTCGTCATGGAACTTCCGCCGTACTTAATGCCAACCGGCCGAAATCTGTTTATGCATACCTGGACGCGCTTAAAAGGTTTCGTTAAACGTGCCGGTAAAGCCATTGTCGCTGTCGTCATTATTCTCAATGTGATCGGTTCGATCGGCATCGACGGCAGCATCGGCGCAGCAAACCGCGCAGACTCCTTGCTCGCCGCACTCGCAAGAACCATTACGCCATTATTCGCGCCCTTCGGGATTCACGCTGATAACTGGCCTGCAACAGTGGGCATTATCACGGGTACTTTTGCCAAAGAAGTCGTCGTCGGTACCATGAACGCGCTGTATACAACACCGGCTCCTAGCAATGCGAGTCTTGATATATTGGGTAATATTAAAGCGGCATTTCTGTCGATTCCGGCGAACGTATCAGATGTTCTACACAACTTCGCCAACCCGCTGGGTATGCACGTCAGATCAACAGCTGATGCCGTTTCTTCGTTGTCTGCCGAAGGTGTTACCAATACAACAATCAGCCAGATGCAGTTGTTCTTCAGCGGTAGCGCCGGTGCATTTGCCTACATGTTATTTGTACTCTTGTATGTTCCCTGTGTTGCCACCATTGGCGCTATGTACAAAGAACACGGCGCATTCTGGATGAGCTTCAGTGTACTTTGGTCATTAACGTTAGCCTATACACTGGCAACAGTTTCTTATCAGGCACTGACATTTGCTGCTCACCCCGCATCATCAATGAGCTGGATCGCCGGAATGGTGGCGTTGCAAATTGGCGTTACGCTCTTTGTTATCAGTATGGGGAGACGCCAAGTCAATAAAACTGGCTTAATTCCTATCCAACAACTCGACTAACCCGCCATTCGATTGGCCAACCGCAGATTATCTCCGGTGCCCTAGCCGAACACCGGGAAAATTCCACGGCATCTTCTCCTTACATAACAAGCACAACTGACTCGCATAAAATCAACTCCTTCTCTGATCTGCTGTCTAAACAAAAAGACACAGAAGGAGAACCCGATGAAAGCAACCTGGGCACTAGTCGCCGACAACAGCGAAGCAAGACTGTACAAATTGAGAACAAAACCGAAAAGCCTCGAGCTGCTCGACACAGCTGATCACGAACAAGGGCGTTGGCACAACGGCGACTTTGTTACCTCTCAACCCGGTCGTACTCACTCAGCAATGGGCAAGGTTGCAAACCGCTCCGTCGGTGACGAAAACACCGCAAAAATTGAGGAATCCCGTCATTTTGCAGCGGCACTGGCCGACGATCTCAATGAAGCTTATGCATTGAACGCTTTTGGCCATTTACACGTTTGTGCCCCCCCTAAACTCATGGGGGAAATCCTTCCCAAACTCAGTAAAAAAATTGATATCGTCAACACAGTGAGCAAGGATTTGATCAAATCCCCAGAGGCGCAAATTCTAGACACATTAGTTCGACACTAAGTAAACACTTAGTGAAAATATGAAATCAATGAACGCGTGACAGGCGAACGCCCACCGTTATATTTTCAACCACTGGACTTGCTGTAGCTCTCGTCATCGATCACTCTTGCTCATATGGCGCCCTCTTATAGCGCCACGTAAGCTGATGACGAGAGCTCTTCTGATATCACTTGATGAAATCACTCTGCCTAACAGGCCATCGTGATCTTGTGCACAGTTTGACGCGACTGATTTGACTATCGTTATCGAATCAGCGCATATTCATGCTAAGAATAATTACACCAAAGGTTTGCCATTGTTATGCAGACGTATCTGGAATCCAGTACCTATATCGACTGGAAAAACCCTAACGTATTGGCCAAAGCTCGCCAGCTAGCCCAAGGTTGTGATTCAGACTACAGCATTGCACATGCCTGTTTTCTGTTTGTGCGTGATCAAATCAAGCACAGCATGGACTTTAAACTAAACCCAGTCACCGTTAAGGCCTCAGAAGCTCTCGAAGAAGGCACCGGATTTTGCTACGCCAAAAGCCACCTTCTGGCAGCGTTACTCCGAGCTAACGGTATTCCAGCTGGTTTATGCTATCAACGGCTGACGATCAAAGATGATAAACCACCTTTTTGTTTACACGGGTTGAATGCCGTGCTCTTAAAAGACTACGGCTGGTATCGTATGGATGCTCGTGGAAATCGTTCCGACATTCACGCAGAGTTTTCCCCGCCGATTGAGCAACTGGCCTACCCTATATTGATCGAAGGTGAAGCAGATTTTGCACCTATCTGGGCAACCCCCATGCAGGAAGTGACCATCTCAATGGAAGCGGCGTCAACCTACCTTGAGCTATCTAAAAACTTGCCGGATATTGAAATCATCCAACGCGAACAAGCATCGCTATAAGAACAACGATAATCTCTAGACCTGATCATAGTGACACATGTTGCTTTAATTCAGGGCCGTTATAATCCCTAACGGTAAAAACAGAAACACCTCACACACGTGTTTTTCCTCGGCGCAAAACTATCTGCACTTGTATACGTCCAATGATTCGCTCTACGATCCAGCACACCTAATAACTGCACCCCTGTGCTGAAATCGTGAGGCTGATTGCCGCTAGTTTATCGGCAAACGATGCTAACAAACTTAACAAACGCGCCAGGACGAAGAACCCCGGCACGCGCTCAAAAACCGACATCAGATATCTTTTTCAGTTTCGGCCAAGATTTCATGCAGGCGTTCGGCACTGTCTATCGTCTTACGTTTATCTTTGGCGATGGAGGTATCATTCACGCTAAAGATGTTCAAAGATTCGAAGATCGATACGTTGATTCGGATATCGCCAGAGAACTCAACCGTTCGTTCAGCTGCAACATCGATCTCGAAATCTTCACCGATAATCAAGCTGTTAGTTTCGATCGCCACGTCGCCAGACACATTGATTTGGGTTCCGCTGCCAAGCTTAATTTCATTCGTGGCAATCAACGCAAGATTACGCCCGTTGAACTGATTATTCGGTAAGACGTTAAGCGAATTACCCATATCAATCATCAGATCATTGGCAACATCGACCGTAACCAGATCCAATGACCCTGGCCCACGAATCGTTGCATTGGTTGCTGACAACGACAACACACCAAGATCTGCCTCAGAGTTAACATCACCACTGCTAGACAAGTCGTAGCGGTTGAATCCGGTAATACCGAGCGTTTCACTTCCAATGGCCATTTGCCGATCAGCATTGATATCAATATCACGACCGACATTCACAGACAGTTTGGCATCACCTCCAGCGGTTAAAGCACCCACTTGAGTAAAGCGCATATCTCCCAAGGTTGTTACTAGCGAAGATCCGCTGCCATCTGCAACAAGCCAATCCGTATTATCAAAGCTGATCACTTCTGTGTTTGCGCCGTTACCATCGAATTGAGTAATACCCTCAAACACATCAATACCCGTTGCCGATGACTGATCGACGTTGATCGTTACCGCGCGATTGCTCTCGGAATAACGAATGGTATCTGACGCGTCACCAACAACACGACCGAGTGAAGAATCCACTGCAGATAACTCAATAACGTCGGTCGCACCACCAGTGTTCAAAACAGCAAAGTTAGAAAACTCGATGTCACCTTCGGTAAATGCGTTAGAGCCAGTCACCAGCCATTGTGTATCGGTATTACTGCCAACAACAGTATTGTCAGCAACTAGCGCCGTATCACCGACAAATTGGCTAATACCCGAAAAGATTCCAATCACGTTGGAAGTACTCGATTCCAGATCCACATTAACTGCTTGGTTATAACCGTCATAACTAACGGTATCTGAACCAGAACCCTGAACCGAGGCAATATTCTGAGTGCGGGTATCCCCAAATGTAATGAAATCGCCCTCTGCAACCGACCAATTCCCGTTGGCCGTATCATTCTGAACAATCGTCTGACCATTGCCGGTGATATCAACCTCGCCAGTAAAACCTACATCCCCAGCAGACAACACAATGCTTCCTGTATCTGCATGAACAGTATTGCTACCCGCTACTTGAGACAAAGAAACTTCATCACCAGCAGCGACCAGCTGGTCGATAACGGATTGGTCTGACAAACGAATCGTGTCTCGTTCGCTACCGGTGACTAACACATCGAAATCCGTTGCACTTATAGAGTTGTCATCCGCTTGGAAACGATCTTCTCCATCAACAACCCAAACACGCGCTGCATTATTTGCTGAGAAACGGCTAACGGCATTCTGACTCCCCTCGAAGTGCTGAACGCCCTGAAGCAAACTGATCCCGGTCGCATTGCCTTCGGCAAGGTTAATATCCACATTACTATTAACGTTAGCGTACGACAACACATCGGTGCTATCACCACTAAGTGCTTGAATCGATGCCCCATCATTCATCACAATGCGGTCAGCTGCTGCCCCCGTAGTGATATTTTGAAATCCACTCACCGACAATGTTCTATCTGCATCATCTTGCTGGCTATAAGTCAGCAGGTTTTCTCCTGTCAGTTGAAAGTTTGAGGCAAGATCAGCACCCGTGAAAGTATTGACCGCATTCGCAGTCGCGCTCAGCTCATGCACACCAAATACGAGAAGATTATCGATACTGAAACTGTTCAACGTACCCTGATGCGGACGAGCAACGAGATTCAAACTCTCAGACACATTGGTGAAATCCATCGTGTGCTCACCGTTACCAACAAATCGTGTAAGGCCTGAAACCGTTACAACACTATCGGTGTAAACCCGCTGTGTTGATTGATCACTTACAGTAATATCCGAAGCCTGCCAATTCAGCTGTTGCGAATCCGTCGCAGCAACGATTTGGGTATCCGTATTGTTGCCAACAAATCGCACAATACCGCTCAAATCATCAACCTGACTCACATCGCCGTTACGCAAATCCAACGAAACCGCCGTGGTTACAGCGCTATAATCAAGCACGTCAAACTCGTCACCAACGAGCTGCTGCAAACGAACATTGTCGCTTAGCGCGATCGTGTTGCTTTGGCCCCCTTCGATATTCAGTTGACCAAAACCTGAGAAAACTCGCTGTTGGTTCGAGGCATCACTGCTGTTAAGCGTGACATTACCATTCACATTCGATACCTGATAATTGCTATCGGTCACTTGATTGATGAAGCTACCGCGATTCTGCGCGACCACATAGTTGGAGATGCCCTCCACACGATCAATACCGGTCGCTTGATCCGTTGCACCCTTGATGGTTAACTCAACATCGTCACTATAACCGGTATAGTCGAGGCTATGCTGCCCATCACCAATCAAGGCCGTCAGGCCTTCAATGGTTACAACACCATCAGTCATTGATGCATTACCAGTGCTGCCACTGACTTGCCAGATATGCCGATCAACTTCCGAGCTCGCGGTCACCGACAAATTCTGTTGATTACCGATAAAGCGATGAATTCCCGACAACTGATCGATACCGGCAAAATCGCCCTGCGCTTGGTTATCAAGGTTCGCCAGAATCAGGTCGACAGCTTGTGTCATGGCACTAGCATCTAAACGATCAATACCCGCGTCACCAGTGATAGATTGCATCTGTGTATCATCACCCACCGCCAGCACATCCGATTCGCCACCCGATGTGATCAGGTTTTCGAAGCCTATCAATTCAAAATCGCTAACAGCAATCTGATCGCGTGTTTGTAAATCCCAAGAGCGGCCATCACCAGCAACTGTATCGGAATCACCGTCAGTGCTTATATGGCGAATACCTACCAGCTGGTCAATACCAGTGCTATCGGCGCCTACATCAACAGCTTCAGTATTGGCAAGATCTAGAATAACGGCTTCACCATAATTGCTATAAAGCAATTGATCCGTAGCATCACCAGAAACTTGGCTTAGCTGCCCTCGAACACCAGCCTGGTTGGCATCAGCAGTCATTGTTACCTGATCAACACTGCCGCCGCGGGTATCAAGATTGTTGTATCCGTCTAATACAAAGCTGTCGGTAACAATGTGATTGGCAGCATCTACGGTCCAGTTTCTGCCATCGGCAATAACCGTATCCTGCCCACCTGCTGCAACAAAGTTGCGCACACCCGACACATCGCGAATACCGTTAATGTCGTCGCCAGTGCTGGTTGAGCTAGAATTAACTCGATCGATTTGGTCGAGATGTAGCTCCACGCCATTCGAAAGATGTTGCGAATCCACGATATCGCTATTTTTACCCAACAACGTATCGATCGATCCGCCATCGATGAGCTGAATCGTATCAGTATGATTTTGCCCAGCAGTGGTATCGAGAATACTGAACCCTTCGAACGAACGTGTATCACTCTCTATACGGCTTACGCCAGAAATTGACCAAGCTTCCGCAGCTGCACTGGCATTAACGCGGCTGCCTGAACCTGCGCCAACAATCGTTCTTCCACCGCTGGCAGACGCAAGTGTATCCGTCGAAAACCCATCGTTTGTCAGAGTGATTTCAACATTATCATGCGCCGACAAATCAATACGATCTTCGCTACCAGCGTTCAGATTCTCCAAGCTTGCATTGGCCGCAACAACAATCACATCTGCGTTTGTTTCAGTTTCGCTGCCACCGAGAGCGTGAGCTGTTGTCAGCGTGTTAAATCCATCGAAGAAGTATCCACCTTGATCAAAACGATTCTCGCCAGTAATCGTCCATTGCTCAGCAGAATTTGCCGCCGCAACTGAACTTCGGGTGTTGTTACCCGTAACGCGATTTAAACCGGCGATGGTCTCTATCGGAGTCGTATTGTCGATCTTAAGCCGCAATTGAGGGAGCTGAACAATGCCATTCGATGACTCGCTCAGTGTCACTAAGGTATCTCCCGCAATATTCGACACATCCAATAAATCAGCACTATCAGCGGTAAACTGCTGCAAACTACCGCCGTTTTCTAGGAAGACAGTTTCAGCATGGCTATCAGCTGTATTCAAATGATCAATACCGGTTACCGACAACGTAGTCGGCGAACTATCGTAATCAGCGGTAATCGTCAGTTGATCGCCAGCCGCTATGGAGTATGTCTCCGCGATATCTGCACCGATCAACTGCTGATTGCTGCCCCGTTCAGAAACCAAGGTGCGTGCACCCGTCAGCGTTTTAACACCCAAGTTTCCAGATGTAATGCTTCCATCCGCCTGCAGTTGCAATAATGCATCTGTCACGGCCGCGACATCGACGGTATCCGATTGATTGACGACCAACGCCTCATAATCTGTATCGATACCGTTAGCGATAGTAATTGTGTCTGCGCTACCTATCGCGATATCAGCACCGTCATTACTGGTATCAAGTGCGACAAAATTATCAAACTGATAGGTTTGAGGTTGGTTGTCATACGCAGCCGAGACTTCGATTCGACGATCAGAGCCATTTGCGCCCATTAACCAATTTTCAGCGGTATTTGATCCGGTAATACGATTAGAAAATGCCCCGTTACCAACAAAGTGTTGAATACCCGAAATAATTTCAATCCCATGATTGGCGATGCCTCCAAGGCTTCCGTCATTTCGGATTTGTAAGCCACCACTGCCGACATTCAACAAGTCATCAGCCGCCCCCGTCAGGCTCACTAACGTACCACTTTGGTCAATCTTCACCGCATCTGCCACACCGTTTGTGCTTGTGATTAAATGATCAAATCCAATCATCTGCACATCATCGGTAAGATCCAAAACCGTGCCGCTATCGCTGGTAAGTTCGTTGTCTGCAACTGTCCAAGTTTGAGCCGTTGCCCCTGCGGTTAAACTTGCATTGGAATCGCTGCTAACCGAAGCACGATGCAAGCCGATCACGGATGCGATACCTGTCGCCGTCTCGCTATGTAAATCCACCACAACATTACCCGGGGTATAGGCGGTGTAATCCAGCATATCTATCGAATCTAATACGAGGGCCTGCAGCCATGCGCTACTGCCATCAATTGTGCTGCCGCTGACCATATTCACAATATCAGAGACGTTATTGGTCGAAGTATCGAGAGCGTTAAATCCATCAAAGGTATAACGCCCGTCGGAGAGCATCGCAGCACCAGTAATATTCCAGTTGCTCGGTGCAGCGCCTGCAATCACGCGGCTTTGCCCCGTCGAGCGAAGGGTATAACCGGTGCCATTGAGTATTGAAACACCGGCGATATCGTCACCTACAGCAGCCGGGTTATCGACATTCAATCGACCTGCGTTAACAACCAAATCACCAAACGCAGTGAGATCTAGCAGATCACCTTGCCCTGCTGTTAAGGTTTGAAGATGGCTGCTGTTGTTCGCAAACGTCACCTGATCAACCGTATTCTCAGCGCTAACATCAAGTTGACCAAAGCCGATAAAGTTCAGCGTACCGTTATTCAGGTCAAAAATGTTGTCGCCCGTAACTTGCCAATTGCCGCCCGCCGGCGCGGTACCATCTTTGTAGGATACCTGCGCGCTTTCATTACCTTGATAGGTATTAATGCCGGTCACGGTAAGCCCAAGGTTCAATTCGACCTGGTTGTTAGCATCAATAGTTAAATTGAGACTTTGTTGGTCGGTAAAATCGAGGATATCTTCACTGCCGCCATTTAATGTCAACGTATTCGCAGAGGTTGTTCCACTGAGCGCGAAGTTATCAATTTTCCCACCGGTTGAAGTAATGGTGTCAAAGTTCATCAAGGTAGATGTGTTATCGACAAGAATATCGCCGGTGAAATCAATACTCCATTGATGCCCATCGCCAATAACAGACGCGCTGCTACCGGTGTTTTCAATCTGCGTAATGCCACTGAGTTGATCAACGATAACGCGCGTTTTCCCGGCAATATCCACAATCCCAGTCACATCACCGGCTAGCTGTTGGTTATTGAAATGATCGAGATAAACAACTTGGTCAATTGTGTCCGTCTCGAGCGTCAGCGTATCGGCTGCCTTACCGATTAACGCTGAAAGTTGACCGGACTGCGATAATGCCACCGTATCACCGCTAACTGCGCCATTCGCTGTTGTGTCTAGTACACCAAATCCGTCGAAAACAATTCCATTCGATATCATCCGGTAGGTATCATCAACAACCCAGGTTTCAGCGACTGCGCCAGCATTTACAACGCTGGCTGCTCCGTTACCAACAATCGTCTTACCACCACTAAAGTTGGTTAATGGTGCACTGGTAAACCCACCATCGACAACATTCACCGAAACATCTTTATGCGCTGACAAATCAATGGTGTCGAACGCGCCCGCGTTTAATTCAACCAATGAGCCTGCTTCATTCACTACGATGCGATCCGCAGCCGCCAGAGATTCGGTATTTGTGTTGGTATGCGACGTACGCAAGGAGCCAAAACTATCAAATACATATCCGTCATCCTGACTCAGTTGGTTCGCACTTGTGACCGTCCAGGTCTCTGCTGCAGTTGAACCAACAACAGTGCTTCTTGTGTTGTTGCCCGTAAAACGTTGTACCCCGTTCAATGTAGCGATCGGAGTACTACCGTTCAATGTCAGTCCGACTTCGGTATCTCCTCCATTGTCGATCAATGTAATAACCGCATCTTGATCCGCGATCGACGCAAAATTCAACGTATCGGCACCGTCTGCTGTGAGTTGTTGCAGACTACCACCCGATTCAAGGGTAATGGTTTCAGCGTAATCATCACTCGTCACCAAACCGTCCATGCCGATTGTATTCAGCGTGTGGGTTTGGCCGCTGTAGTCGCCAGTCACATTGAGCTGACTACCGGCTGAAACCGTAAAGGTTTCGGCAATGCCAGCACCAGATAGCGTATGACCCCGACCTTGAGTCGACACAATGGTACGCACACCTGACAAAGTACCCACACCCAAATCTGCTGAGGTGATATCACCATTATCAGTTAGAGATAAAGTGGCAGCATTCGCGCTAGCGATATTGACGGTATCAACATTATTGACCGTCACGGTCGTGAAGGCGTTGGTGATCGAGCCGAGGATATTCACTGTATCGGCATTCGCCGTGTTCGCATTGTTATTGCTGGTATCCAGCTCGACAAAATTATTGAACGTAAGGTTTTGTTGCTGGCCGTTGTAAACAGCATCTAACGCAATAACTCGTTCGTCATTATTATTTGATAGATTCCAAGCTTCCGCAACGCTTGAGCCTACCAAGGTGTTCGTTGCTGCGCCATTACCGGTAAAACTATTGATGCCGATTATCGATGCGATGCCTTGGTTCGGTTTGCCGCCAATGCTGCCATCGGTATTAATTTGCAGAGCGCTATCACCTACGTGTAACGCATCACCGGTACCGCCTTTCAGGCTGGCTAATACGCCACCATCAGCAACAACGATGGTATCAGCGATGTTATTTTGATCGGTTTGTAAGTGGTCGAAGCCGGTCATCACCATATCGGCGGATCCTACGGAAGATCCGGTCAAGTCGCTCGCCGATACCGTCCAGGTTTGGGCGGTTGCATCAGCAATCAGGGNCGATCCGCTATCCGCAGTGACTGTAGCCTGACGTAAGCCAAGCACGCTGGAGATGCCAGTGGCTTTGCCTTGGTGTAAATCAACAATAACATTGCCCGATCTATAGTTGCTGTAATCGAGCACATCAGTATTGCCAACCGTTAGCACTGCCAGCCAATCGTTGACGACAGCGGTACTCATAATGTTGACGGTATCAGTGCCATCGTTCGCTGACGTATCCAGTTGGTTAAACCCTTTGAATACATAATTCGTGTCGGTAATGGTGTTAACTGCCGTTACGTTCCAAGTATCGGTGTCGCTACCAGCAACAACCTTGCTCTGGTTGTTAGCTTGGATAGTAAAGCCGCTACCACTAACCGTTTTAATACCTTGTATATCGTCAGCTGAAGACGTGTTCACCACGTTCAACTGGCCGGCATCAATGGTTAAATTACCCAACGCCACAACATTGAGGATATCCCCTTGGCCGGCGACTAATTCACCTAGGCTGCCACCACTGCTCATCACAACATTGTCAGTAGAACTGGCTTCAGATACATCCAGCGTACCGAAGCCGATGAAGTTCAACGCATTGCTGTTGAGATTAAACGTATTATTGCCCGTTACCGCCCAATCGCCCGTCGTTGGTGCATCACCCGTCTTGTAGGAAACACTCGCATCTGTATTACCCTGATACGTATTGATGCCAGTGACTGTTAAACCAGTATCAATCGCGACCTGTTGGTTACTATCGACTTCCAGCGACACACTGCCACGCTCAGAGAAATCGAGCACATCTTCGCTACCGGCATCCAGTTTCAGTGCACCGGTACCCGACAAGGTATTTAAGGTGAAGGTATCAACTGCCGTGCCGCTAGACGTAATTTGATCAAAGTCATTCAAGGTAAAGGCGTTAGAGCCCACCAATACCTTGCTGAAGGATTCAACACGCCATGTGTGCCCATCCGCGATTGCGGTCGCTTTGCTGCCTTGATCGGTGAACGTCGAAACGCCACTGAGCTGATGAATAAGTGTTGTACTCACGCCATTGGATACGCCGACAATGTCTTGCCCAACTTGGCTGTTCAGTCTGTCGAGGTAAACCTGTTGCTCATCCGCGCTACTTGCCAACACCAACGTATCCGTTGCTTTGCCGGTCACTTGTGCCAGCGAGCCATTGCCGCTCAGCGTAATCGTGTCGCCGTTAGCCGCATTGCCTACGCCAGATTGATCGTGGGTCGTTGCGAGATGGGTAAAGCCGTCAAAGTAATACGTGTTATCACGATTGAGCATATTGGCGTCGGTAATCGTCCATTGCTCGCTGGCATCTGATGCTGCCACCGTGCTGGTGCCATTGTTGCCTTTAAAGCGCGTGACACCGGTTAATGTGGCGATCGGTGCCGCGTTATCGAGCGTCAGCGCCGTCTGTGTGTCGCCGTTGGAGTCCGTTAGAGTGACCACAGCATCGAAATCAGCATCAATGTTGGCAAAGTCGAGGGTATCCTTACCATCCGCCGTCAGTTGTTGCAGGCTGCCACCGGCTTGCAGAGTGATCGTTTCTGCATGTGTATCATCGGTTATTAAATGGTCGATACCGGAAGAATTCAAGGTGGTCGTTTGACCGTTGTAATCACCGGTGATGGTGAGTGTATCATCCGCCGCCAGAGTATACGTCTCGGCTAGGCTGGAGCCTGTGATTTGATGACCCTTCCCTTTCTCAGAGGTTAATGACCGCACGCCAGTGAGCGTATTGACGCCGAGATCCGTTGAAATGATATTGCCGTTAGTTTGCAGTATCAGGGTGGCTGCATCTGCTTTGGCGATATTGACATTATCGGCGGCATTCACTGTGACTTGTGTAAAGGCGTTGGTTAACGTGCCTTCGATATTAACAATGTCCGCATTGGCGAGCGACGTTGCCGTATTGTTATTACTGCTATCCAGCGCCACAAAATTGTTGAACGAGAGGTTTTTCTCGGTGCCGTTGTACGTGCCATTCAGTGCAATGCGGCGCTCATTATTGTTGTTACTGTTATTGGACAACGTCCAAGTTTCAGCCACGGTAGATCCAGTCACGGTGTTGGTATTTGCACCGTTACCGGTAAAACTGTTGATGCCAGTTATCGATGCGATGCCTTGGTTCGGCTTGCCGCCAATGCTGCCATCGGTATTAATTTGCAGAGCGCTATCACCTACGTGTAACGCATCACCGGTACCGCCTTTCAGGCTGGCTAATACGCCACCATCAGCAACAACGATGGTATCAGCGATGTTATTTTGATCGGTTTGTAAGTGGTCGAAGCCGGTCATCACCATATCGGCGGATCCTACGGAAGATCCGGTCAAGTCGCCCGCCGATACCGTCCAGGTTTGGGCGGTTGCATTCGTAATCAGGGTCGCTCCGCTATCCGCAATAACGGTAGCCTGACGCAAACCAAGCACGTCAGCGAGACCAGTGGCTTTGTTCTGATGTAAATCAACAGTGACATTACCCGGTGTATAGTTGCTGTAATCAAGTACATCAGTACCGCCAACTGTCAGTATTGCCAGCCAATCGTTGGCGACGGCGGTACTCACTATGTTGATGGTATCGTTGCCATTGTTCTCTGCCGTATCCAGTTGGTTAAACCCTTTGAATACATTATTCGTGTCGGTAATGGTGTTAACTGCCGTTACGTTCCAAGTATTGCCATTGCTACCAGCGACAACCGTGCTCTGTCCGTTAGCTTCAATGGTAAAACCGCTACCACTAACCGTTTTAATGCCTTGGATATCGTCAGCTGAAGACGTATTCGCTGCGTCTAGCTGGCCTGCGTCGATGGTTAAATCACCCAACGCCACGACGTTGAGGATATCCTCTTTACCGGCGATCAACTCAGTCAGGCCACCACCGTCGCTCATCACAACATTGTCAGTAGAACCGGTTTCCGATACGCTCAGCGTACCGAAGCCGATAAAGTTCAACGCATTGCTGTTGAGATTAAACGTATTATTACCCGTTACCGCCCAGTCGCCCGTCGTTGGTGCATCACCCGTTTTGTAGGAAACACGCGCATCGGTATTACCCTGATACGTGTTGATGCCCGCCACTGTTAGACCCGTATCAATTGCGACTTGATGGTTACTATCGACTTCCAACGATACATTGCCGCGCTCAGAGAAATCGAGTATATCTTCGCTACCGGCATCCAGCGCCAGCGCGCCGGCACCCGACAACGTATTTAAGGTGAAGGTATCAACTGCTGTGCCGCCGGACGTGATTTGATCGAAGCCATTTAAGGTAAAGGCGTTAGTATCCACCAATATCTTGCTGAACGATTCAACACGCCATGTATGCCCGTCCGCGATTCCGGTCGCTTTGCTACCTTGATCGGTGAAGGTTGAAACACCACTGAGCTGATGAATAAGTGTTGTATTCACACCATTGGATACGCCAACAATGTCTTGCCCGGTTTGGCTGTTCAGTCTGTCGAGATAGACCTGCTGCTCATCCGCACCACTTGCCAACACCAACGTATCCGTTGCTTTGCCGCTCACTTGTGTCAGTGAACCATTGCCGCTCAGCGTAATCGTGTCGCCACTAGCCGCATTGCCTACGCCAGATTGATCGTGGGTCGTTGCGAGGCGAGTAAAGCCGTCGAAGTAATACGCGTCATCACGATTTAACGTATTGACGTCGGTAATCGTCCATTGCTCGCTAGCATCCGATGCTGCCACCGTGCTGGTGCCATTGTTGCCTTTAAAGCGCGTGACACCGGTTAATGTGGTGATCGGTGCCGCGTTATCGAGAGTCAGCGCTGTGTGTGTGTCACCGTTGGAATCCGTTAGGGTGACCACGGCATCGGCATTGATGTCGGCAAAGTCGAGGGTATCCTTACCGTCTGCAGTGAGTTGTTGCAGGCGACCACCGATTTGCAGAGTGATCGTTTCTGCATGTGTATCATCAGTTACTAAATCGTCGATACCGGAAGTGTTCAACGTGGTCCTTTGACCGTTGTAATCACCGGTGATGGTGAGTTTCTCATCGGCAGCCAGAGTAAAGACCTCGGCCAAGCTAGAACCGGTGATTTGATGGCCTTTCCCTTTCTCAGAGGTTAATGACCGCACGCCAGTGAGCGTATTGACGCCCAGATCCGTTGAAGTGATATTGCCGTTAGTGTGCAGTATCAGGGT